>DAOUQH010000049.1 GCA_030625645.1 Flavobacteriia bacterium
TTTGTTGGCGCTTTAAAAGGTGCTATTTATAAGGAATTGAATGATGCAAATATTATTGATATTTCACATCAAATTGCGCCTTTCAACATTACTGAAACTGCTTATATTCTTAAAAACTCTTATCAAAATTTCCCTAAAGGAACCATCCATATTATTGGTGTTGATTCTGAAATTAGCATTGAAAATAAACCTTTAGCAATTCAATTAGACGGTCAGTTTTTTATTTGTGGCGATAACGGAATTATTTCTATGATAACCAACGAAATAATTCCTGAAAAGATAGTTGAGATTACCATTCAAAACACCAATGAAAATAATCTTGCTATTTTAGATATTTTTGTCAAAGTTGCCTGCCATATTGCAAGAGGTGGCATGTTAGAGGTTATTGGAAAAAAAATTGAACAAGTAAAAGAATTATTTGAGATTCAGCCACAAATAAATACAGAGCAAAACCAAATTGTTGGAGCAGTTATTTATATTGATAATTTTGGAAATGTGATTAGTAATATATCACAAAATACTTTTAATAATATTGGTAAAGGCAGAGATTTTGAAATTATAGCAAGAAGCTATAAATTCACCAAAATTTATAAAAAATATAATGATATTGTCAATTTTACAATACCCGAAGAGAAAAGACAAGATGATGGTAAAAGATTGGCACTTTTTAACTCATCTAACTTTTTAGAAATTTCAATGTACCGAAGTAACCTTAAAACAGTAGGTGGAGCATCTAGTCTTTTGGGTTTAAATTATCGTGACAATATTACCATAAGGTTTAAATAAAATAATCAAAAAAGGCATAAGTAGAAAATATTTTACTTTCAACTTTTTACTTTTAGCTTAAATATATGTTTGTACGAATTGTAAAAATGAGCTTTGATGAAAATAAAATTGAAGAATTTTTAAACAACTTTCATCAAGTAAAAGAAAAAATTAGAGCCTTTGAAGGCTGTCAGTTTTTAGAGCTTTATCAAGATAAAGAAAATGCAAACATTTTCTTTACTTATAGCTATTGGAACACCGAACAAGATTTAAATAATTATCGAAAATCTGATTTATTTATAAATGTTTGGTCTAAAACAAAAACATTATTCAATGCAAAACCTGAAGCGTGGAGTGTAAACAAAGTTGTAAGTTTGAAGTAATCCTATTTTACTAAAAGTTTTCAATTTTTATATTAAATTTTAATTTATCAAATGTTAGCCATTTTAAAAAAAGAATTAAATCTATTTTTTGCTTCTCCAATAGGATATTTGGTGATTGCAATTTTTTTAATCATTAACGGATTGTTTTTATGGATTTTTAAAGGTGATTTTAATATTTTAAATGCTGGTTTCGCAGATTTGAACAGTTTCTTTTTTCTATCCCCTTGGGTTTTTATATTTTTAATTCCGGCTATTACGATGAAAAGTTTTAGTGATGAAATTAGACTAGGAACTATTGAAATACTAAAGACAAAACCTTTAACCGATTGGCAAATTATTTTGGGAAAATATTTTGGTGTTTTACTGTTGGTTATTCTGGCTCTTATTCCAACACTTACTTATGTTTATACGGTAATGAAATTAGGAAATCCTGTTGGAAATCTAGATATTGGAAATACATTGGGCTCTTATCTTGGACTCTTATTTTTGGCAGGTGCTTTTAGTGCAATTGGTTTATTTACCAGTACTTTGTCAAATAACCAGATAATTGCTTTTATTTTGGGAGTTATTATTTCGTTTTTTATGTTTTACGGTTTTGAAGCTTTAGCTGATTTGAATTTTATAGATAATTTTAATCTTAGGATCCTTGGAATGCAGGAACATTATAATAGTATTAGTAGGGGAATTATTGATACAAGAGATATAATTTATTTTGTGAGTATAATTTTCTTCTTTTTGTTTTTAACCAAATTAAGCTTAGAAAAATAATAATATAAGTAATGAATACAAACAATTCTTATATAAAAATAATCATCGTTTTAATTGGCTTAATTGTAATTAATTTTGTTGGCCAAAAAGTTTATAAAAGATTTGATCTTACACAAGATCAACGCTATACCTTATCTGATGAAACCAAATATATTGTTGAAAATTTTGAAGGAATAATAGCAATTAAAGTATATTTAGAAGGTGATTTTCCAGCGGAATTCAATAGAATTCAATTAGAGACCAAACAACATTTAGAAGAGCTAAATGCCTTAAATGACAATATTAAATTTCGTTTTATAAATCCGCTTACCAAACAAAAAGAATTAATCAAAAAAGGTTTACAGCCAAGTAGATTATCTGTAAAGGAAGATGGACAAGTTTCACAAGCAATTATATTTCCTTATGCCGAAATAATTTATAAGGATAAAACCGAATATGTTTCCTTACTTAGCAATGTAACTACAGGTTCACAAGAAGAACAATTACAAAAATCAATTGAAAATCTAGAGTATGCTTTTACCAATGCATTATTCAAATTATCTACTAAAAAAGATAAAAAAATTGCATTAATTAGAGGTAATGGCGAGCTTAAAGATATTTATCTATATAGTTATTTAAAGCAACTAGGCGAGTATTATCGCTTAGCGGAATTTACATTGGACTCTGTAGAAAATTATCCTCAAAAAACTTTAGAGAATTTGAATAATTTTGATTTAGCAATAATAGCCAAACCATCACAAAGTTTTTCGGAAAATGAAAAATTTGTTTTAGATCAATTTATCACCAATGGAGGTAAGACTTTGTGGATGATAGATCAAATTTATGCCGATATGGATAGTATCATGCAAGATGGGAAAATGTTGGTTTATAATCGAGATCTCAAACTTACGGATCTTTTGTTTCAACACGGTGTGCGAATTAACTATAATATTACTAAAGATATTTACAGTTCTACCATAAGGTTGGCATCTGGAAATAGTGGTGATCAAACTCAATATCAAGATTTCTCATGGCAATATTTTCCGCTTGTAGTTTCAAATAATAACCACCCTATTAGTACAAATTTAGATCCAATTTTATTAAAGTTTCCAAGTTCGATCGACACACTTAAAAATAATCTTAAGAAAACAGTATTATTAGAGAGTTCTGATTTTACAAAATTACTTGGAACACCAATAGAAGTTGCTTTAAATGAAATTGCTCAAAAACAATCGAAAGAAAGTTATAATAATGGTAGTAAGGTTTTTGGTTTATTATTGGAAGGAAACTTTAAATCGGCTTATGCAAATAGGGTAAAACCATTTGACACCAATAATTACAAAAAAGAAAGTGAAAATAAAATGGTTGTTATTTCTGATGGTGATATTGTTGCAAATGAAGTGTTTAGAGGAGAACCTTTAGATCTTGGTAAAGATAAATTTACTAATAAAAGATATGGAAATTTAGAATTTTTATTGAATGCAGCACATTATTTGTTAGATGATTCAGGAATTTTAAATCTACGTTCAAAAAATTTACAAATACAATTTCTCGACAAAGAAAAAGCATATAAAGAAAGAAGCTTCTGGCAAATGTTCAACCTTATTTTGCCACTTGTATTATTATTTCTTTTTGGAATTGTTTTTAAGTATATCAGAAAAAGAAAATACGCTTAAAAATTTGAATTTTATTTATTCAAAGTTTAAATATATTTTCTTTGAATAGATAATTAATTTTTGTGTTCAAATATTAATATGATATATTTGTATTCCTTAAAACTAAACGCATGAAATTTATTGTATCCAGTAAGCAATTATTAAAACAACTTCAAATCTTAGGAGGTGTTATTAATACGAATAATACATTACCGATTTTAGATAATTTTTTATTTGAAATTAACGACAACCAATTAAGAGTTTCTGCTTCTGATTTGGAGTCAACTATGAGCGCAACTATTGATGTTGAAGCTGATGAAAATGGTTCGATTGCTATACCTGCTAGATTGTTGTTAGATACTTTAAAAACCTTTCCTGAGCAACCTTTAACTTTTACGCTTGAAGATAATAATACAATTGAAATTAGTTCGGATAGCGGTAAATATGCTTTGGCTTACGCCGATGGAGGAGAATTTCCGAAAGCAGTAGAATTAGATTCGCCAAGTACAACTAGTTTTGCAGCTAATATATTAGCTACAGCTATTTCGAAAACTATTTTTGCAACAGGAAATGATGATCTTAGACCTGTGATGAGCGGTGTTTTCTTTCAATTTTCATCAGAGAATTTAACATTTGTAGCAACAGATGCACATAAATTAGTAAAATATGTAAGAAATGATGTGCATGCTGAAGAAACAGCAGAGTTTATTATGCCAAAGAAACCTCTTAATCTATTGAAAAATATTTTGATAGGATCAGAAAGTGATATTTTAATCGAATATAATGATACGAATGTGAAATTTATTTTTGATAATATTTCGTTGGTTTGTAGATTAATTGATGGTAAATATCCTAATTATGAAGCTGTTATTCCGAAAGATAATCCAAATCAATTAACCTTAGATCGAGGTTCTTTCTTAAATTCTGTTCGTAGGGTATCAATTTTTTCAAGTAAATCTACACACCAAATTCGCCTTAAAATGGCTGGAACCGAATTGAAAATTTCTGCTGAAGATCTAGACTTTTCAAATAAAGCTGATGAAAGATTGAAATGTAGTTACGAAGGTGATGATATGCAAATTGGATTTAATTCTCGTTTTTTATTAGAGATGTTAAATAATTTGGAATCTAACGATATATTGTTGGAAATGTCTTTGCCAAATCGAGCTGGTATTTTGACACCTATTGACGGACTTGAAGAAGGAGAAAACATAACAATGCTTGTTATGCCAGTTATGATTGGGAACTAATTATTATTCTCTCTGTTTTTTAAATTATAGAATCATTTTATTCACCTTTTTAAAGGGGATTTCATGGAGTATTCTTGTAATTCCGTTATTCAAAATAAATATTTAAAATTAGTCTTTCCTTAGGAAGAATAACAGATTATTTTATATCTTAATAGTTTAAAAATAATTAAACAAAACGACTGAAATTCAGGTAGTTAAATTTATAAAGCATATATATCTATATGAAAGTTTTACATATTAGTGCCGAATGTTTTCCTGTGGCCAAAGTTGGTGGATTAGCCGATGTAGTTGGTGCTTTACCAAAATATCAAAAAAAAATAGGAGTTGATGCTGAGGTTATTATGCCTTTTTATGATAATAATTATACAGAGAGTAAAAAATTTGTAAATATATTTGAAAGTGAGTTAGATCTTGGAGATAGAAAATATATTTATCAGATTTTAAAGCTAAAATCTAAATTGGGTTTTCCATTATTTTTAGTTAAAATACCCGAGTTACTTGATAGAAAATATGTTTATGGTTTTGAAGATGATTCGGAGCGATTTATAGCATTTCAAATTGCAGTGTTAGATTGGGTTTTGCAAAGTAAAAAGAAGCCCGACTTAATTCACTGTCATGATTATCATACAGGTTTTGTGCCATTTATGATATCGCATTCTGTAAAGTATAAAACACTTGAGAGAATACCAACAGTTTTAACAATTCACAACGCACAATATCAAGGTCAGTTTAGTTATGATAAGTTATATTTATTACCAGAATTTAACCTAAATAAAATTGGTTTATTAGATTGGTACGGTCAAATAAATCCTTTGGCTACTGCAATTAAATGTGCATGGAAAGTAACTACAGTTTCACCGAGTTATTCTGAAGAGTTAGCGATAAAGTCTAATGGTTTAGAAGGTCTTTTGCTTCATGAAAAGGCTAAATTATTAGGTATTTTAAATGGAATTGATAGCAAGGTTTGGAACCCAGAAAAGGATAAGTTAATTAGTAAAAATTATTCTATAAAAACGGTTCAATCTGGAAAAAAAGCAAGTAAAAATAAATTATGTGAGCAGTTTGGTTTGGATAATACCAAGCCATTATTTTCATTTATTGGAAGATTAGTTTATGAAAAGGGAGCAGATTTATTTCCAGATGCTTTTTACAAAGCATTACTAAATCACGATATCAATATTTTAGTTTTAGGTTCGGGAGATAAAAATGTAGAAGCCAATTTAAAAGGTTTAAATGTTCCTTTTAAAGGAAAATATAATTCTTTTATTGGCTATGATGAAGCCTTGGCACATGAAATTTATGCCGGTTCTGATTTTTTACTTATGCCTTCTCGAGTTGAACCCTGTGGACTAAATCAAATGTATTCTCTTAGATATGGAACGATACCAATTGTTAGAAGGATAGGAGGCTTAAAAGATACAGTAATAGATATTGGTGATAAGGGCGGATTTGGTATTTGTCACAATCAAACTTCTGTCGATGATATATTATATTCTATAGGAAGAGCAGTTGAATTTTATAAGAATAAAAAAGGATTCAAAAAAAACAGAGAAATATGCATGAAAATAGACCATTCGTGGGATAAATCAGCAAAAGAATATATATCTTTATACAAATCATTAATTTAGTTAGATTATGCCTGATAAAAAAGTTTTAGCAATAATTTTAGGTGGAGGTCAAGGATCAAGACTTTACCCTTTAACCGAAAGTAGATCAAAACCAGCTGTACCAATTGCTGGAAAATATAGGTTAGTTGATATTCCAATTTCTAACTGTATCAATTCGGGTATTAAAAAAATGTATGTATTAACTCAATTTAATTCTGCCTCATTGAATAGGCATATTAAAAATACCTATCACTTTAGTTTTTTTAGCGAAGCTTTTGTAGATGTATTAGCTGCTGAACAAACGCCTCATAATGAAGGATGGTTTCAAGGTACAGCAGATGCTGTAAGACAAAGTTTACATCATTTTAAACGTCATGATTTTGATTATGCATTGATTCTTTCTGGAGATCAACTGTATCAAATGGATTTTAATGAAATGTTAGATGAGCATATTTCTAAAAAAGCTGATATTACTATTGCTACTTTACCTGTAAATGATAAAGATGCTCCTGAATTTGGAGTTTTAAAAACAGATAAGAATAGTATTATTAACTCTTTTATTGAAAAACCAGCTAAAGAATTATTACCCGATTGGGAATCGGATGTTAGTGATGAAATGAAATCCGAAGGAAGAAACTATTTAGCTTCTATGGGAATTTATATTTTTAATAAAAAATTATTACTGGATTTATTGGAAAATTCAGAAACCATCGATTTTGGCAAAGATATAATTCCTCAATCAATTGATAAACAAAAAATTTTAAGTTACCCTTATGAAGGTTATTGGACAGATATTGGGAATATCGATTCGTTTTTTGAAGCAAATATTGGTTTAACTGATGATATGCCGAAATTTGACCTTTATAATAGGAGCAAAAGAGTTTATACTCGAGCTAGGATGTTACCAACATCAAAAATATCGGGTACTACTTTAAATAAAACTGTAATTGCAGAAGGTTGTATTATTCATGCTGCAAAAATTGAGAAATCTGTAATTGGAATTAGATCTAGAATTGGAAACGAATCAACAGTAATTAATACTTATATGATGGGGAGTGATTTTTATGAATCATTGGAAGATATTGAAAATAAGAAAGTAGAAATTTTGATGGGAATAGGGGAAAGATGCTTTATTAAAAATACCATTTTAGATAAAAATTGTAGAATAGGTGATGATGTAAGAATTAATGGAGGTAAACATCTGGAGGATATTGAAACAGAAACTTATGCTGTTAAAGATGGAATTGTTGTTATTAAAAAGAATGCAATTATTCCTAAAGGATTTGTTATTTAACCAACATTAATAACCGTTTTATAGTCTTGTAATTTAATATAACTTATTGATTATCATTAAAATATATAGAAAACTTAATTATTAGAATTTATGGCAGAAGTAATTGTACATTCACAATTTAGTGACTTTGATATCGATTTGTTTAAAATGGGAAAACATTATCGGTTGTATGAAAAGTTTGGAGCACATCCTTTAACTGTAAATGGAGTAAAAGGTGTTTACTTTGCAGTATGGGCGCCATCTGCCAAAAAGGTGTCTGTTGTTGGTGATTTTAATTTTTGGAATGATAAGCAACATCCACTTTTTGTTCGCTGGGATGCATCGGGAATATGGGAAGGTTTTATTCCAAATATAGATTCAGGTATTCGTTATAAATTTAAAATTAAATCAAATAATAATGTAATAACAGAAAAAGCAGATCCTTATGCTTTTTCTTGTGAAAAACCACCATATACTGCATCTTTAGTTAGAAGTAATAAAGAATATAACTGGAAAGATAAAGCCTGGATGTCTTATAGAAAAGATAAGAATGATCTAGATAAACCATATTCGGTTTATGAAGTGCATTTAGGATCTTGGATGAGAAATACTGAAGAAAATAGTTTCTTAACTTATAGAGAGTTAGCTAAAAATATTGTCCTTTATTTGAAAAAGATGAACTTTACGCATGTAGAACTCATGCCAGTTATGGAATACCCTTATGATCCGTCGTGGGGTTATCAAATAACAGGGTATTTTGCACCAACATCTCGTTTTGGAAGCCCTGAGGATTTTAAGTATTTGGTTGATAAATTACATCAAAATGATATTGGAGTTATTTTAGATTGGGTTCCATCTCATTTTCCATCAGATGATCATGGTTTAGGCTTTTTTGATGGGAGTCATTTATATGAACATCCAGATCCTCGTAAAGGATATCATCCAGATTGGAAAAGTTTAATATTTAATTATGGAAGAAATGAGGTAAAATCCTTTTTGATTAGTAATGCTTTTTTCTGGTTGGATAAATTTCATATTGATGGATTAAGAGTTGATGCAGTTGCTTCTATGGTTTACCTTGATTATTCTAGAGAAGAAGGTGAATGGGAAGCAAATGAGTTTGGAGGTAGAGAAAATCTTGATGCAATTTCATTTTTAAAGGAAATGAATCAGGCAGTATATAAAACATTTGATGGTGTACAAACTATTGCTGAGGAATCAACAGCTTTTCCAGGGGTAACAAAATCGGTTTCTGTTGGGGGCTTAGGTTTTGGAATGAAATGGATGATGGGTTGGATGCATGATGTTTTAGATTATATGTCGAAAGATCCAATTTACAGAAAGCATCATCAAAATGAAATAACCTTTAGTTTGGCTTATGCATTTTCTGAGAATTTCGTACTCCCTTTATCTCATGATGAAGTGGTTTATGGTAAAAATTCATTACTTAACAAAATGCCTGGAGACGAGTGGCAAAAGTTTGCAAATTTAAGGTTATTATTTAGCTTTATGTTTACGCATCCCGGAACCAAATTAATGTTTATGGGAGGTGAGTTTGGACAGTCAGAAGAATGGAATTTTTCACAAAGCTTAGATTGGCATCTGCTTCAGTATAAACCTCATAAAGGAATGCAATCTTTTGTAAAGGATTTGAATAAACTGTATAAAAGTACTCCAGGTTTATATGAAAAAGCATTTGGTGAAGAAGGATTTGAATGGATAAATTATGGTGACGATGAAAATTCTGTAATTACTTTTATTCGTAAAGGTCACGATGAAATTAACGATGTGATTGTAGTTTGTAATTTTACTTCAGTTATTAGAAAAAAGTATAGAATAGGTTTACCTAGAGAAGGATATCTAAAACAAATATTTAATAGTGATCTCAAAAAATATTATGGAAGTGGTGTAAGTAATTCCAAAAAAATAAAAGTGGAAGATATACCAAGAGATAGTAGATTATTTTCTGCAGAGATTACATTGCCGCCCCTTGCTATGGTAGTTTTTCAAATTAGTTAAATATTTTTTTATTCTATTAAATTTCACTTCATTTACAAGCTGAAAACTAATTGATATTTTATGATTATTAATACCGAGATAGATAAAAAAGGAAATCAATTTCCTTTAAAAGTAGTATCCTGCAATAAAGAAGTTGATACATTTTATTTTACTACTGAAAATAAAGTTGTTTTACAAGTAACTGTTTTAAGGAATAGTATTTTACGTTTCAGATATACTACTAATATCAATTTTGAAAAGGATTTTTCCTACGCAATTGACGAAAATGCAAGTAGAGGATATAATCATTTGAGCACAAAAGAGACAGATGAGCACTATATAATAACAACTTCAAAATTAATATGTCAGATTCAAAAGAGTGATTTACGTGTTGTTATTTTTGATGCTAATGATAATACTATAATTTGTGAAGATGAATTTGGTTTTCATTGGGAAGAAAATTACGAGTTTGGAGGTGATATAGTTAAAATGAGTAAGGCTGCTCAAGAAGGAGAGAGTTATTATGGATTAGGAGATAAGCCTGTTAATGCTAATTTAAGAGGGAAAAAATTTGAAAACTGGGTAACAGATTCTTATGCATTTGAAAAAGATTCAGATCCAATTTATAAGGCAATTCCTTTCTATATAGGTTTACACCACAAAAAAGCTTATGGAATATTTTTTGATAATACCTTTAGATCTTATTTCGATTTTTGTCATGAACAACGTCAGGTAACTAGCTTTTGGGCTCAGGGTGGTGAAATGAATTATTATTTTATCTATGGTCCAAAAATGGTTGATGTAGTTTCTAGATATTCTGACTTAACTGGTACACCTGAGCTTCCACCACTTTGGACTTTAGGTTTTCACCAATGTAAATGGAGTTACTATCCAGAGTCAAAAGTTAAAGAAGTTGCCAATAAATTTAGAGAATTACAAATTCCTTGTGATGCAATATATTTAGATATTGATTATATGGAGGGGTTTAGGTGTTTTACTTGGAATAAGGAGTATTTCCCAAATCCTAAAAGGATGGTAAAAGAATTGGCAGATGATGGATTCAAAACAGTTGCAATTATCGATCCTGGAATTAAAATAGATGAAGATTATAATATTTATCAGGAAGGAATTGAAAATGATTATTTCTGTAAAAGAGCTGATGGACCATATATGAAAGGAAAAGTATGGCCTGGTGAATGTTATTTTCCTGATTATACTAATCCGAAAGTGAGAAAATGGTGGTCGGGATTATTTAAAGAATTAATTGAGGTTATTGGTGTAAAAGGTGTTTGGAATGATATGAATGAACCTGCAGTAATGGAGGTGCCAAATAAAACTTTTCCAAATGATGTTCGCCATGATTATGATGGAAATCCTTGTAGTCATAGAAAAGCCCATAATATTTATGGTATGCAAATGGCAAAAGCTACTTATGAAGGATTGAAAAAATATTCTCATCCAAACCGCCCATTTGTTATTACAAGATCTGCTTATTCAGGAACGCAGAGATATACTTCAACTTGGACGGGTGATAATATTGCCACTTGGGAGCATTTATGGATAGCCAATGTACAAGCACAGAGAATGGGGCTTTCTGGCTATTCTTTTGCGGGTTCTGATATAGGTGGTTTTGCTGAGCAGCCTACAGGAGAATTATATACAAGATGGATTCAACTGGGGGTATTTCATCCTTTTTGCAGGGCACATTCTTCAGGTGATCATGGCGAACAGGAACCATGGTCTTTTGATGATGAGGTAATTAGTATTGTAAGGAAATTTATTGAAATTAGATATCAACTTTTACCTTATTTATATACAGCTTTTTGGAGATATATTAATGAAGGGGTTCCTATTTTAAAATCTTTATTCCTATTTGATCAGGATGATTCTCAAACACATTTTAGATCTGATGAATTTATTTTTGGTGAAAAAATATTAGTTTGCCCAATTCTTGAACAAAATGCAACGGGTAGAAGAATGTATATCCCAAAAGGAAAATGGTATAATTATTGGAATGATGAGATAATTGATGGAGGTAAAGAAATGCGTGTGGAAGCTGATATTGACAGTATGCCAATTTTTATTAAAGAAGGTGCAATTATCCCAAAATATCCAGTACAACAATATGTTGGTGAAAAACAAATTGATGAATTAACTTTAGATGTTTACTATAAAAATGGTAAGGAAAAAAGTGAATTGTATGAAGATGCAAATGATGGATATGACTATAAGAAAGGTCGTTTTAGTTTGAGAAATTTTAATTTTGTTGGAAAATCTAATAGATTAAGTATTCAACAACATAAGCTTGGGAAATTTATAACAAGCTATAATACTTTTAGAATAAAGCTACACGGTGTTCCATTTAAAATATTAAATATATATATTGATAATGAGGAGTTTGTATTTGAGGATATAAAAGTAAATGGTGATAATACGATAATAATTTCAAAAGATTTTACCAATTTGAATATTGTTGGAGAATAATTGAAATCTTACTACTACATTTTTATTATGTAAAATAATTGGTGTTTTTATTTTACTTTAGTTTAAAATATCCATTTAATTTGTGAATAATTGAATTCTATCTTTTTTTTTAATAAAAACCAATTATTTTAAAATTATTTTAATTTTAAAATGTTATTTTCACGCCTTTAAAAATTTAAAATGATAGAATGATGACAAGTAAATATAATAAGTGGTATCACCCTTATAAACCAGCAAAAGAATTTGATAAAAAAGTAGCTTATTTTAGTATGGAATTTGGTATCCATCAAGCACTAAAGATTTATTCAGGAGGTTTGGGTTATTTAGCAGGATCTCATATGCTTTCTGCTTTTGATCTAAAACAGAATATGATAGGTGTAGGAATGTTATGGAAATATGGATATTATGACCAAGGAAGAAATGAAGATCAGACACTTAAAGTAAATTTTGTAGAAAAAAATTACGATTTTTTAGAAGATACAGGAATTGAAGTAGAAGTAAAATTACGTGATAATCCACATGTAAAAGTTAGGGCTTATGTTTTAAAACCAGAGATATTTGGGTCGATTCCTATTTATCTGTTATCTACAGATGTAGAAGGTAATGATTTTATTTCACGAACAATTACAGATCATTTATATGATGCTAATGAATTGACTCGTGTTTCCCAAAGTATAGTTTTAGGTATTGGTGGTGCTAAGATTGTTGAAGCTCTTGGTGGGGCTAATGTATATCACCTTAATGAAGGTCATGCCTTACCAGCTTTTTATTATTTAAAAGATCAAGGTGTGAAGAAAAATCAAATGGTTTTAACTACACATACTCCTGAAAAGGCAGGAAATGAAGAGAGAGATGCTAGACATTTGAATCGCTGTGGCTTTTTTGGGAAGAATTTAAGTGAGGCTGAATTGGTAAAAGAGATGGTTGGTGAAGGTGTTGTAAACTATACCGTTGCAGCACTTAGAAAGTCAAAAAAGGCTAATGCAGTATCAAAGTTACATGCTAAAGTAGCAAATGATATGTATAAAGATTTTAAAGGTGTAAGCAAAATTATTCCAATAACTAATGCTCAAAATCAAAAATTTTGGCAAGATGATGAATTAAAGAAGTCATGGAAAAAGAAAAGTGTTAAAGCTTTTAAAGAAAGAAAAATTGAATTAAAGAAAAATTTATTTAACGAAGTTTTAAACCAAACTAAAAAGATTTTTGACCCTAATGTATTAACCATCGTATGGGCAAGACGTTTTGCAGGGTATAAAAGAGCAGACCTTTTGTTACATGATATGAAGCGATTTGAAAAACTAATTTCAAATGAAAAATATCCTGTACAAATAATTTGGGCAGGAAAACCATACCCATTGGATTTTCAAGGTGTTGATGTCTTTAATCATTTGGTTTATCTATCAAAATATAAATCTAATCTTGCAGTTTTAGTTGGTTATGAGATGGAACTATCAAAAAATTTAAAAATGGGATCAGATATTTGGCTAAATACTCCAAGAATTACAAGAGAAGCATCTGGAACAAGTGGTATGACTGCCGCTATGAATGGTTCAGTTAATCTTTCAATCAATGACGGCTGGATGCCTGAATTTGAAAAAGATGGAGTAAATAGTTTTATTTTACCTGAAGTAGATTATAAGCTTCCTGTTTGGGAACAAGATAAAATAGATGTGGATAATTTATATGATGCTCTTGAAAATAAAGTATTACCCACCTTTTATGATAACCCAAAAAAGTGGTCAAAAATTGTTTTTAAAGCTATTGATGATGTTATACCTGAATTTACAAGTAAAAGAATGGCAACTCAATATTATAAAGAACTTTATAAATAGTATTTATTTCTGAACAATATTACTAGGTCATTAAAATCGTAGGTTTTAATGACCTAGTAAATTGATTAATTTGATTGTAACATTAAATTATTCTTCATCGGTTTTATTCTTTTTTTCTAAAAAAGCATTACCTGCCAAGAATAATCCTCCAAATAAAAATATCATAGATGTAAATGCTACTTCTTCATCTAAAGTTGTATAATTAGAGAGTAGTGATCCCATCAATATCCCTGTGCCTATACCAATAGCTAACATACCTATTTTTAAAGTAATGTTAGTAAAACTTCTCTTTTTGGTTACAAAAAGTGATGCATCAGCCCCTTTCTCAATTAAAGCCATTCGCTCTTTATTTCGTG
>DAOUQH010000051.1 GCA_030625645.1 Flavobacteriia bacterium
ATCTAATGAATGGTTTTACCAAGTCTAACTCACAGGGTGAATCTAACCGTTATGGAGATATTCACCCTGGGAGTAATATAAAATAAGAAGTTTCAATATATTCATCAAGTAGTTTTATAAAGGTTAATTTTTTAAACCGAACACATGTTGTTAATAAAAATAAGAATTTTTCAATTCAGGAAATAAGCTATTTTCTTACTTTTAAACTTTCTAAATATCTTATAATATCACCTAAGCATGTATTTGATTTTTGATACCGAAACTACCGGTTTACCTAAAAAATGGAAAGCACCAATTACTGATGTAGATAACTGGCCTAGAGCGGTTCAAATAGCTTGGCAACTGCACGATGAAATGGGTAAGTTGATTGAATATCAGGATTTTTTAATTCGCCCAGACGGATATAATATTCCGTATGACGCAGAACAAATTCACGGGATTTCAACTCAATTAGCCGAAGAACAGGGAGAAAGTTTAGAAAGGGTATTAGAACTTTTTAATATTGCACTGTCAAAAACCAAATTTGTTGTTGGTCAAAATGTTGGTTTTGATTTGAATATTATGGGTTGTGAATTTTTCCGCGAAAGTATTGAAACACAACTTAATAATCTACCTATTTTAGATACCTGTACAGAAAAAACTGCTTTACTTTGTCAGCTTCCAGGTGGTAGAGGAGGTAAATTTAAACTACCAACTTTAACCGAATTACATCAAAAACTTTTTAATAAACCATTTTCTGAAGCACATAATGCTACTGCAGATGTAGAAGCAACTACTCGATGTTTTTTGGAGTTGATAAGAATTAATAATTATTCAACTGCTGAATTACAATCAACCTCGGATTATCTCGAAAATTTTAAATCAAATAATAATAGTACTTTCGATTTAATTGGATTAAAACACTCTAATTTACAGAAAGAAAGCAAAAAGTTAAGAGATAGGGAGGTCGATATTAGTGATGAAAAAATTACGGTAGATATTTCTGTTAAAAATGATCTTAAAAAAGCACAGTTTTCGCATCTTCATAATCATTCGCAATTTTCAATTTTACAATCCACTTCGAGTATTCCTGATTTGATTCAGGCAGCAATAAAGAATAAAATGCCAGCAGTTGCAATGACTGATATTGGGAATATGATGGGAGCATTTGCATTTGTTGAAGGTGTTATTAAGCATAATAAAACAAATGAAGATGATTTAATACCTATTGTTGGATGTGAGTTTAATGTTTGTGAAAATCATCAAAATAAAAGCTCAAAAGATAATGGTTATCAAATTGTATTACTTGCAAAAAACAAAAAAGGGTATTATAATTTAGCAAAGATGGCATCGATTGCTTATATCGATGGATTCTATTATGTACCCCGAATAGATAAAGAAATTATAAAAAAGTACAAGAGTGATATTATTGTTTTAAGTGGGAATATGTATGGTGAAATTCCATCAAAAATTTTAAATATTGGAGAGAAACAGGCAGAAGACGCTTTAATTTGGTGGAAAGAAGAATTTGGAAATGATTTTTATTTAGAACTAAATAATCATCAGCAAGAAAATGAAAAACATGTAAGTGATGTTATTTTACAATTTTCAAAAAAACACAATATTAAGTTAGTCGCTACAAATAATACTTTTTATATAGATAAAGAAGATGCCGAATCGCATGATGTTTTACTTTGCGTAAAAGATGGAGAAAAAGTAGCAACACCAAAGGGTAGAGGTAGAGGTTTTAGGTATGGTTTACCAAATGACGAATATTATTTTAAAAGTCAGGAGGAGATGAAAAAATTATATCGACAAATACCTGAGGCTATTATTAATATTCAGGAAATTGTCGATAAAATAGAAATTTATCCTCTTGCTCGCAAAGTTTTATTACCAGCATTTGATATTCCTGAAAGGTTTGTAGATCCAGAAGATAAAAAAGGTAAAGGTGAAGGTAAAAGAGGAGAAAATACATATTTAAGATTTTTAACTTACGAAGGAGCAAAAGAGCGGTGGGATGAAATTTCCGATGATATTAGAGAACGTTTAGATTTTGAATTGGAAATTATTGAAAAAACCGGTTATCCCGGATATTTTTTAATTGTAGAAGATTTTATTCGTGAAGCTAGAAGGATGGGAGTTTCTGTTGGCCCCGGAAGAGGTTCAGCAGCAGGTTCGGCAGTAGCATATTGTTTGACAATTACCAATATAGATCCAATAAAATACGATTTACTTTTTGAACGTTTTTTAAACCCTGATCGTGTTTCAATGCCCGATATTGATATCGATTTTGACGATGAAGGTAGGCAACGAGTTATCGATTATGTAATCAATAAATATGGTAAGAATCAGGTAGCTCAAATTATTACTTATGGTACAATGGCAGCAAAATCATCTATTCGTGATACCGCTCGTGTTTTAGATTTACCTTTGATGGATGCCGATAGAATTGCCAAGTTAATTCCCTTGGTTAAACTGAAGAATATCTTTGGTGATGATGATAAGAGTAAATCGAAAATTTCAAGTTTAAGAACTGAAGAAAAGGCTAGTGTTGAAGAGTTGAAAAACATCGCTCAAGGCGGAGGGATTGAAGCACAAACCATAAACCAGGCAAAAGCCATTGAGGGTTCTTTGCGAAATACAGGAATTCATGCCTGTGGAGTAATTATTACACCCGAAGATATTACTAACTTAATTCCGGTAGCAAATGCCAAAGATTCCGATCTATATGTAACCCAATTTTATAATCATGTTGTAGAAGATGCAGGCTTGCTAAAGATGGATTTTCTGGGTTTAAAGACCTTAACTCTTATAAAAGATACGGTAAAAATTGTTAAATCTTTACATGGAATAGAATTGATCCCAGATGATTTTCCGCTTGACGATAAAAAGACGTACGAATTATTTCAACGAGGAGAAACTATAGGGATTTTTCAGTATGAATCTGCCGGAATGCAAAAGCATTTGAAGGCTTTAAAACCTACTGAATTTGCCGATTTAATTGCTATGAATGCTTTGTATCGACCTGGCCCGATGGAATATATTCCTTCGTTTATCGATAGAAAACACGGTAGAGAAGAGATTAAATATGATCTTCCAGATATGGAGGGATATTTAAAAGAAACCTACGGAATTACAGTTTACCAAGAACAGGTAATGCTTTTATCGCAAAAACTAGCAGGATTTTCAAAAGGTGAAGCCGATATGTTGCGTAAAGCCATGGGAAAAAAGATATTTGCTTTATTAGAAAAATTAAAACCCAAATTTATTGAAGGAGGCGAAAAGAATGGACACCCTGAGGAAATATTAGAAAAAATTTGGAAAGATTGGGAAGCATTTGCAGCTTATGCATTTAACAAATCTCACTCAACTTGTTATGCATATATTGCTTATCAAACAGCATATTTAAAAGCACATTATCCGGCAGAATATATGGCTGCGGTTTTGAGTAATAATATGAATGATATCAAGCAGGTTTCTTTCTTTATGGAAGAATGTAAACGTGCTGGGATTCCGGTTTTAGGTCCAGATGTTAACGAATCATATTATAAATTCTCTGTAAATAAAGATGGTGCAATTCGTTTTGGTATGGGAGCGATTAGAGGTGTTGGTGCAGGAGCTGTTGCTGCAATAATATCCGAAAGGAAAGAAGGAGGAAATTACAAATCAATTTTTGATGTAACCAAAAGAGTAGATTTGAGATCTGCAAATAAAAAATCTTTTGACGGGTTGGTATTGGCAGGTGGTTTTGATTCTTTTGCCGATGTAAATCGTGCTCAATATTATAATCTCGATGAAAAAGGACTGACTTTTATTGAAAAAGCAATACGTTTTGGGAACAAATATCAGGAAAATAAAAATTCTGCTCAGGTTTCTCTTTTTGGAGAAGCATCTGAAGTTCAATTTGATGAACCTGTAATTCCACCTTGTGAACCGTGGAATATTATGGAAAAGCTTTCAAAGGAAAAAGAAATGATTGGTATTTATATTTCCGGACATCCTTTAGATGATTATAAAACCGAAATCAAATATTTTGCCAATGCAAAGTTGAATATTTTAAAAGATATTAATAAACTAGAAGGAAGAGAGTTTGCCTTTGCAGGAATTGTATCCGATGTGCAACATCGAGTTAGTAAACAAGGAAAAGGATTTGCTTTCTTTACCTTGGAAGATTATACTGAAGCCTATGAGTTTAGAATATTTAATGAAGATTATTTAAAATTCAGACACTTTTTAGTGCCAAATTCATTTTTATTTATAAAAACAAGATTGGCTCGTCCATGGAGAGATGGTGATGTACGAATCAATTATCATAGTATTGAAATGTTACAAGATGTAATGGAAAAAATGGCAAAAAAAATAACCATTCAAATTGATGTAGCAAATCTAAATGAATTAAAAATTAGTGCAATAAACAAAATTGCAAAAAAACATAAAGGCGATAAAAATTTAAACTTTTTAGTGTTTGATATTGATGAAAAAATCAAGGTAAATATGCCAAGTAGAAATACAAAAATAGATATCTCTAAAGATTTATTAGATGAATTAACTGCTGAGAATATGCGTTTTAAGTTAAATTGATCTATTTTATAATTACTCTAATACCTTTACTATGACTACTAAATTCTGGAGCATACATGCTTTGAATTGTGGTAATTCCATTGCTAAAATCTCCTTGATTGTTTACTCTTAGATCATATTCAAAAATATAAACACCTTTTTGTAAAACATCAAAAAAGAAATTAGTACTTGCATCTTTTGTACTTTCATAATATCCCAATCCGTCTTGATATTTGTATTGCGATAAAGTGTTTACAGGTTCAAAACCACTGGCTCTCATGTCTTTTAGATGAATAAATTCCATCTCACGATCTACTTTGATTTCTATACGAACAGTAACCAAATCCCCTAATTTTAGTTTTGTATTATTTGTTATTTCAATGAGTTTTTTACCATGATCTGAATTACTTTTCAGATATAGTTTCTTATTGATCTGCAGTGAACTTTCAGCAGTTGTAATTTTATCCAAATCTTCAAAATATTGCCAATATAGTCCGCCAAAAACTACCCCTTTAGATTTTTTTTCGAGGGTTATGGTTGCCATTTCTGGTTTTATATCGGTAGTATTCCAAGAGGTTTTAAAATAACCTGTTCCAGTTTCTACTTTTGAACCTTCCAGTTGAAACGGATCGATGGTTTTCTCACCAACTTTCACTTTTACCATTTCATTTTCTGCTAACCAGTTAGAACCGGTAGAGAGGATTGCATAGATAGCATTGGTAGTTGCTTTGGTTGTTTTCCAATGGTTGGTTTGTTTATTTTTTAATAGCCACAATTTAAGATTATCTAATTTTTCTTGGTTACTCCCAATTTCACTAAAAACTTCTATCATTAAGGTTTGCGTTTCAATTGGAGATTGGAACCAATACCAGCTTGGTTTATTCTCTTTCCAATACATACCCAATTCTTCGTCGGTAATTGAATTTTCATCTAATGAGTTTAAAATATTTTTTGCTAAATTCTGATTGTTATTTCTATTGGCAATTAAGGTGATTAATCCTTTATCATACAATTTAAAATCTGTCCAAAAAGTATAACTATTTTTTTTGTAATAATTAAAAGCAGTCATTACCTGATTGTTTAATGCAAGATCTTGATAAAAACTGCGCATGTATAAATATTGTAATTGAAATGAATGGGTATGATTTTTATTTAAAAATTCTTTTTCTTTTTTAAGATCATACGAATCAGTTTTTTTATCATAACTATATTTCCTAGCAGCCTTTAATAGATTTTTATAATCTTCTATAATTTCATCATCTAAAAAATGAACAATATCACTCTGAACCTTCTTTTGCTCTTTTGATATTTTATAAAATATGTTATCTGTTAGTTTATTTAAGTGACCAAAACCAATTGCAATGTGCTGTGTAATGTTTCTATTAGGATATTGATTTCCTTTAAACCAAGGAAATCCACCATTAGCCATTTGCATTTGTTTTAATTTTTGGAAAGTTTTTTCTTGCTCATTTTTCGATTTATTAATATCAAATAACAAAGCCAACCGTTTTTTTTGTTCAGTTTCATTTTGTGCATCACGTAGCCAAGGTGTTTCTTGAATAATGATTGATTTCAATTCGGAATTCTTTTCTAAATTCGAAATTAAATCCTCTGAAGAGGACCATTGCTTAAAGACTTGTTCAATTTTCGGATTAGAATTAACAAGGAAAGTTGCTAAAGAATTGGCATAATATCTTGAAAAAGTTTGCTCAGAACATTCATAAGGATATTCCATTAAATATGGAATTGCCTGAACTGCATACCAAACAGGATTTGACACTACATCAAGTGTTAATTTATGATTTTTGAGTGTAGTTGAGCTATTGTTTTTTAGTTTATCAAGTGTGAAAGTTTTAGCTTGATTGCCTTTTACTTGCATGGATAAAGTTTCGGTAACTAACATCCTGTTTGACAAAACCGGCAAAATATTTTGTTCTCCATCTGAAAAATTTCCCGCAAGAGCAACAATTTTATATTGAATGGCTTGTGCATTTTCCGGAATTAAAAGTGTCCAGTTTACATTGGTATTACCATTTGTATTAACTGAAAACTTAATTTTATCAGTAGTACCTTTTAGGATTTCTTGGGTAATATCTTTTTGAGTAATGACATCGGTTAAAACTATTTGAGCAGTACCATTCAAATTTTTATCACTCAGATTGGTAATTTTTGTATTAATGGTAATCTTATCATTTTGTCTAAAAAACCGTGGAACATTTGGTATGACCATCAGTTCTTTTTGCGTGATGGTATTTAATTGTTTGTATCCAGTTTTTAATTCTTTATCATGTGCAAGAAGTTGTAATTTCCATTGAGTTAAAGCTTCAGGAATGGTAAAATTAAAATTGATATTTCCTTCTTTATCGGTTGTTAAATTAGGGTAAAAAAATGCAGTTTCGTTAAAATTAGTTCTTGCTTTGATACTTTTTAATGATTTTTCAATTTCCTCAGGAGATGGAGGAGGAGGAATGTTTGAACTATTTTCATGATCAAAAGATTGCCCTTTTCGTTTTGCAGGGGAAATTGCCGCAGCTGTAGCGACAACTTCATCCAAAGTATTAGAGTTTTCAACCATTTGCATTCTATATAAATTTTCTTTATTAAAACTAAATCCGAACCAATTTAGTTGATTATAAGCTTGTTTTAATGTATTTGTTCTATAATAGGCTATATTTCTGATATTAAAATTGCTTGAGCCAAAGCTTTTATTGGCAGTAGCATTTCTATCATAGTTATAATAATTATTTTTGTTAATTGGGTTAAAATTCCATTGATGATACTTGAATTGATCTAAAGAGGCATCGTACATTGAAGCTAAAATTTCGGCAGCCACTTTTTCACCTTTGCTACCTTTTATCGTAAAGCTCCAGTTTTGATTTGAGCCTGGTTGTATTTTGTCCTTAAAAGTTTTAGTGATAATTTCAAGATCTTCTATAGGGTATGGTACTGAAATTGGCAACATACCACTTTTAAAACTGTTATAATTTACAAGATGGTATTTTAAAGTAAAACCACCAATATCATCCTTATTTATGGGAATAGTTATTTTTTTAGCATTATTTGATAGATGAATTATTTTTGTATCAATAATTTTATGATCTTTTTCAACATTTACAATAATTGAAATGTTATTTGAAGCTGAAGCAAGAGAAATTATTGCTTTTCCACCAACCTTATATTCTGATTTATCTGTATTGATATAAAATAACTGATTGTCAAAAACTTTAGTATCTTTTGGACTAAAAAGTGTAAATATATTCTCGTTTTCTACGGTTTGACCAAACTGGTCTTTACAATTTATTTGGGCAATATATTTGCCTGATTTCCAAGAAAATATTTCATTCAAAATAATTTTTTCATTATGGCTTGTGTCAAAAACAGACTCATAAACAAGATTGCTTTTCTCCCAATTTTGCTCTTTATATTCATCTTGGAAGGCATCATGCGGAAATAATTTTTTAAATTCTTCTTTAGAGAATCCTGAATAATCAGGAGCCTCCCAAGCTCGCTTTCGCAAAACATTTTTAGGTGCTTGTAATTTATAGATTTTTAGTGTGCCTTTGGTAGGAATAAATTCACCATTTAAGTTTTTGGTATGAATGGTTATTGTATTATCTGTTTTAGTTTTATCAACTTTGTTTAAAATTTCAATAGTTGCATTTATTGTATGATAGCCTACTTTTATAGTAGTTTTAGCACTATGTGTTTCACCGTTAATATCTGTTACATCTGCATAAACTAGATAGTTAAAAACCGGTAACTCATCTTTATTTATTTTTAGATCGGGAATGGCTTTAAACGTTAATTTGTAGTTTCCGTCAGCATCGGTTACTGTTTCACCATGAATAATTTCCATAGTATTAGAACCATAAACTGGAGGATAATCATACCAGTAATTTCTATATGGAAATTCAGCCTTTCGTACAACACGATAGCTTACTTTAGCTTCTGAAATATTTGATCCAGAAAATGCTGTAGCTTTACCTTCTACAGTTACACTATCATTTAGTTTAAAGCTTTTGGTAATTGGTTTAAACTCCGTTTCAAATTTTGGTCGCTTATATTCTTCAACAGATATAAAGGTTTCTGAATATTTAAAATCATTTATGTTATCATAAAACTTACTATTTTTATCTCCTTCTTCAACTTGTATGTAAAAATCTCCGGTTAAACCGGAATTAGGCAAAACAAATTCACCATTAAATGAACCAAATTCATTGGTCTCTAAAGTCAGTTTTTTAACTAATTGTTGATTGACATCGTAAAGCGAAATGATAACTTCTTCGCCTACAACAATTTTTGAATTTTCTTCTTTTGTTTGAATTAGAATTCCCTTAAAAAAAATGATTTGTCCAGGTCGATAAATACTTCTATCCGTAAATAAAAACGGTTTTACATTTATCTCAATTTCGTCATTGATATTGCTTTGTTTATTGTTTTTATAGAAATAAAAATCTCCAAAAATTGCTTTATCCTCTTTGTGATTTACAGTGATAATAACATTATTGTAATGTTGGTAAGTTTTGAATTCTATTTGTCCATTTTTATCTGTATAGAAAGTTTGATTAAAAGGTTTGTTATATCTACCCTGATTATAGTTCTTTATATTTACTCTAGCATTTTTAAGCGGTTTTCCTGTATTTCTATTCACAATTTGAAAAGAATTTTCACCAGAGTCATTATTTTCTATCAAGGCAATATTACTTATTTGAATAAAATTATAAGCAAAAATTTCCTCTAATTTCGGACTATCTTTTTCGAAGGCAATTATTAAATATTTACCATGATTTAAAGCAGGCAATAAAACCTCAGTTGTATGATTTTGATAATCGTTTTCATTTTTTAATTGGGATTGCCATTTTTTTATTAGATGAAGACTTTTGAGTAAAGCAATTTTTGCAGAATCTTTTATGCTTTTATTAAAATCAAGCTCTTGGATTTCATTTATAGGATAAATTTCAAAGTTTAGTTTTGAGAGATTTTTATAATTAATTAGCAATCTAGAATTTTGGTTGATTGAGACAAAACGTTCTGATGTAATTCTTAAATTTTTTTTTTGAATTTTTAAAATTAGATTATTACACTTTTTAGTGCCATTTGAGTTTGGAAAATCTTGTGTAGCTTTCTCACAAATCTTTAAAGCTTCTATGCGTTTAAATTGATTAAGATTGTTTTTAGGATTGTATCCATTTGCTTTTTGATTGTAAATCTCAGCAATTTTATATGCTATTTCTGTTGAAACAGGGTAGGCTTTAAATTCATTTTGTAATTGTAAAAGTGAAGACAAATATATTGAATCTTTATTTTTAAAAATTGCATTTTGCTTTACAAACTTCATTCTTTCTAAAGTTAAATCGACCAAGGCTGTTGGGTCAGTATTCTTTAAATGTAATTTTGTAAGATCTTTATATAAATAAAGTGCATGTAATTGCTGTGATAAACTGTCTTTTGATTGTAAATTAGTATTTAAAAATGTATCGTTATTTTTTAAAAGATTCTCATTGTCAATTTCAAATTGATAGTTTGGTATTGTGAGGTTTCTTTCATCTATTTTATAAAAATCAATGGCTCTATGTGCTAAGAAATCATATAAAGTAGGACGATATGTTTTAGAATTATCTTGATTAATTAAAATTTCAGCATAATCTTTAAGATCAATTTTTTGTAAACCAATTTTGTTTATTAATGAATTTTGATAATGTAGATGAGCCTCTTTAAAAATTGTTTGTAGATCCCAGGTTCTAAAATCACTTTGATCTGTATTTTCAGTATGCGTTCGTTGATAAAATTTATAACGATTTTGTTGAAAATACTGCCAATAAAGATCTGCTAAAATACTTTCTAAAATATTTTTGGTAGGCATAGTGCTTTGATCAATTTCATTATATAGGTCATTGATAATGCTTAATTGTGCATCCTCTTCTAAAATCAAAGCAAATTTTGCTTTATAAATAAATGATTTAATAATTTGAGAATTGTTATTTTGTTTTTTTGCTTTTGAATAGATGTGCTCAACTTCTGATAAAGCCGATTTAGGTAAATCTTGCAATTCATAATTCTCAACACGTTTCCATTGTTTGTTATAATTGTTGGTTTGAGCAAAGGATAATGTTGATAATAATAGTATAGGGATTATTGATAAAATATTTTTTTTCATAGATGATATAAATTTCAAATAAAAGTAAGGATTTTAATTGTATTTTTACACGTCTAAAACAAGAACAAATGAACATACATTTTATATCAATAGGAGGAAGTGCAATGCATAATTTAGCTTTGACTTTACTTGAAAATGGAGATACCATAACAGGAAGTGATGATGTTATATTCGAACCTTCAAAATCAAGATTGGCTGCTAAAGGTTTATTGCCAAAAGAATTTGGCTGGTTTAAAGAAAATATTCATAAAGATTTAAATGCAATTGTTTTAGGAATGCATGCCAAAGCAGATAATCCAGAGTTGCTAAAAGCACAGGAATTAGGCTTGAAAATTTATTCTTATCCCGAGTTTTTATACGAACATTCAAAAAATAAAACTCGTGTGGTTATTGGTGGTTCACATGGAAAGACAACTATTACTTCAATGATATTACACGTGTTGGATTATCATGATTTTAAAGTAGATTATATGGTTGGAGCCCAGCTAGAAGGGTTTGATAGAATGGTACATTTAACCAATGATAATGAGTTTATTATAATTGAGGGAGATGAATATTTATCATCGCCAATAGATCGACGTCCAAAATTTCATTTGTACAAAGCAAATATTGCCTTACTTAGCGGAATTGCCTGGGATCACATGAATGTTTTTCCAACTTTTGATAATTATGTTGAGCAATTCGATATTTTTGTTGATACAATGGTTCCTGGGGGAATTTTAGTTTATAATGAAGAAGATAATGAGGTTAAGAAAGTAGTTAAAAATGCTACAAACTCCATTAAAAAAGAGGCTTATAAAACACCTGAATATTCTATTGTAAACGGACAAGTATTACTCGATACTATTGAAGGAAAAATTCCATTACAAGTTTTTGGAAAACACAACTTACAAAATCTTGCCGGAGCGAAATTAGTTTGTCAGAGTATTGGAGTTTCTGAAGAAGAATTTTATGAAGCTATTTCTACTTTTAAAGGAGCAAGTAAACGTTTAGAAAAACTTATTGAAGGTGAAAATTCAATAATTTTTAAAGATTTTGCGCATTCACCTTCTAAAGTAAAAGCCACTACAAATGCGGTTAAAGAACAGTTTGGGGATAAAAAAGTTTTAGCATGTTTAGAATTACATACTTACAGTAGTTTAAATGCAGATTTTTTAAATCTTTATCAGGGTGCTTTAGAAAAAGCAGATGTTGCTGTTGTGTTTTATTCACCACATGCAGTAAAGATTAAAAAGTTAAAACCAATCTCAGAAGAACAAATTGCTGAAGCTTTTCAACGAAATGATTTAATAATTTATACTGATCCAAAAGAGTTTAAAGATTTCCTTTTTGCCCAAGATCTTGATAATACAGCACTTCTCTTTATGAGTTCGGGTAATTATGGTGGTTTGGATTTGGAAGAAGTAAAGGGATTGGTAAAATAATTAGTTATTGATATAATTATGAATTGGTATATTTTAGTATTAAAAAAATATTTTATTTTTACAGGAAGAGCGAGAAGGAGTGAGTATTGGAATTTTGTTCTATTTAATTTTTTAAATTCTGTTTTAGCCTCATTTATGGATCAAACTTTTGGAACTATTGATGTTGAAAATGGAATTGGTTATATTAATTTAACTTATAGTTTGGCTGTTTTAATACCTGGGGTGGCTGTAGCAATTAGAAGAATGCACGATGTTGGAAAAAGTGGTTGGTATATGCTTATTCCTATATATAATATTGTTTTAGCGGTTACACCTGGAACTATTGGAGAAAATGAATATGGACCAGATCCAAAACAAGCCGATCAAAATACTTCAAATAATATCATAGATTAATTTTTTTATCAAGATAGATTTTCAAATACTATTTAGATTTCAAAGCTTGAAAGTGCTAGTTAGATATATAATTTTCTGATAAAGGATAAAAATATCTTTTATGTTACTCAGGTTACTTTTATTATTTATATTCATTCTAAATTATGCCAACACTTAATTTATATTTATCTTTGTTGCAGATTAAAATAAAGAATGATGAAGATTACAAAAAACACTAGAATTTCTACATTAATCAAAGAAAATAAGAAAACAATTGATACAATTGCTTCTATTAATAAAAACTTCCTAAAATTAAAAAATCCGATTTTAAGAAAGGTTCTTGCACCACGTGTAACTGTAGCAGATGCCGCAAAAGTTGGAGGAGTTACTATTGAAGTTTTGGTAAAAAAGTTAGAAAAAATTGGTTTTGAATTTGATGGAGACTCAAATGTTATTTCAAAAGAAGAAACACAAAAAATCAGTAAGGAATTGGCTGGAAATCTAAAAGGTTTTGAAGATTTGGTAACTTTTGATGTTCGTCCGATTATTGAGTCTGGTGAAGATCCATTTAAAGAGATAATGGTTGTTGTAAAGACCTTAAAAGAGGGGCAAATCTTACAGATAATTAACTCATTTGAGCCAATACCTTTGATTAGAAAATTAGAGTCTAAGGGCTTTGAATCATGGACAGAAAGACCAGAAGAAGGAGCTGTTCATACTTTCTTTAAGAAAAATGCTTCAAAATATATAGAAAATGATATTGAAGAAGAAGTAAAGAAAACCAAGATAGATTTTGATGAACAATTAAAATATATTGGGGATAATCTCAAAAAAATTGATGTTCGTGATTTAGAAATGCCTGAACCAATGGTTATGGTTTTAAAAGAAATTGAAACCTTAAAAGAAGGACAAGCATTATATGTTGATCATAAAAAAATTCCTCAGTTTTTATTACCTGAATTAGAACAACGTAACTTTGAGGTTGTTTATAAAGAAATTGATTGTAATCATACTTTATTATTGATATATAAAGATTAAATTTTCATAAATGAATTTATCAATAAACTCAAATTATGCCCCGGCACCGAGTGTTATAAAACCACATTTTATCTTTGGTGCAATTGCACTTTTGGTTTTATCTTTTATGATCATTCTTGCTGATACAACTTTGCTTGGCGCCTATTTTGATAGCAAAATTATTGCTATTACACATATGGCCATTTTGGGTTGGACAATTATGATTGTTTTTGGCGCACTTTATCAGCTAATTCCGGTTGTTTTTGAAACATCATTATATAGTGAAAAATTAGCAAAAGTTACTTTTTGGTTATCAGGTTTTAGTGTTTTATTTTTAACTTATTCTTTTTGG
>DAOUQH010000039.1 GCA_030625645.1 Flavobacteriia bacterium
CCATGCAGAAAAATAATCTCCGCCATTATTTTTGTATAAATATCCTGAAAACCAGACCAACCCA
This sequence comes from Flavobacteriia bacterium, assembly GCA_030625645.1. Lineage (GTDB taxonomy): Bacteria > Bacteroidota > Bacteroidia > Flavobacteriales > Flavobacteriaceae > Namhaeicola. The sequence goes on from DAOUQH010000039.1 coordinate 65, forward strand.
CCTTGCCCTGCAATCATCGCTACTCGATAAAAAGAAGATCTAATTCCTACATAAAAAGATTGATCATCCTCTTCTAAGGCATCCATATAAATACCATCTGCTGCAATATCATGAGTAGCAGAATTAAATGCCACCAAAGCAAGACCTGCTAAAGTTAAAGCAATAAAACTATCACTTTGGATAAAATAGGCTGTAAGAGCAAATGCAGCTCCCATTAAAATTTGAGTAATAAAAATCCACCAACGTTTTGTTTTTAATGCAACTACTATCGGACTCCAAAAAGGCTTTATTACCCAAGGAATATTCAAATAACTTGTATAAAGTGCAATTTGTGTATTAGACAAACCTAGGTTTGCATACATAGCAACGGCAACACTCATTACAACAATATATGGAATTCCCATTGTGAAATACAAAGAAGGAATCCATGTCCAAACCGAACGCATTTCAGGAGTTTTAACTATAACATTTTCCGATTCATTAATTTGTTCTGGTGTTAATTCTTCTTCCATAATTATATTATTGTTATCATTATTTTTACTGAAATACAGTACATTACAGTAATGAACATTTCAAATCACAAGGTTGTAAATGTATAAAACTTTATATATAATGGAGTGATTTTTATCATAGAATTTGAATAGTATCCTAAATGATCTTCAACAAAAGATAACAGAGATAGGAATCATTAGTTTCCAAAATCTTCTTAACATTTTGTTATCAAAACAATTTAAATAATCTGAAAAATTGAGGATTCACAAAAAACAAGTCTTAAATTTATACTTATGTCAAAGAATTCTTAATTAATTCAAAACTCTTAAATTTTACCTTTTTTATTTGTAAATTTGCAATCCAAAAATCAAAAACTGACATGTCAAAATACGAATTAAAATTGCCAAAAATGGGCGAAAGTGTTGCAGAAGCAACCATAACCGGATGGCTTAAAGAAGTTGGTGACATCATTGAATTAGATGAGGCTATTGTTGAAGTTGCAACAGATAAAGTTGACTCTGAAGTACCTTGCGAAGTTGAAGGTGTTTTAATCGAACGATTATTTGACGTTGATGATGTTATTGGAGTAGGACAAACAATTGCGATTATTGAGATTAAAGGTGATGAGATTGTTTCTAAAGAAGTTGAGAAAAAGGAAGACGTTGAGGAGGAAACAAAAGAAGTCCCTACCGTTGAAGCAATAAAAGCTGAAGATAAGAAAGTAGAAGAAGCTATTGTAGAACTTAGTTCACCTTCAGGGAAATTCTATTCACCTCTAGTAAAAAACATAGCCAAAACAGAAAATGTTTCTATGGATGAATTAGAAGCAATTGTCGGTACAGGAAAAGGAGATAGAGTTACCAAAAATGATATTATTTCTTATCTGGAAAGTAGAAAATCACAAGCCACAAATACAAAAAATTTAGAAATTAAACCACAAATAAAAGTTGGAAAACCAGTTGTAAAAACACCTTTAACTATTGGAAGTGGAGATGAAATTATTGAAATGACCAGAATGGGTAAGTTGATTGCCAAACACATGGTTGATTCAAAACAAACCTCACCACATGTACAAAGTTTTGTAGAAGTTGATGTAACTAATATCGTAAAATGGCGTAATAAAGTTAAGGATGAATTCTTTAAAAGAGAAGGTGAGAAAATAACTTTTACTCCAATCTTTATGGAAGCAGTTGCAAAGGCAATTAAAGATTATCCTTTGATGAATGTGTCGGTTGATGGAGATAGAATCATAAAACGAAAAAATATTAATCTCGGTATGGCTGCAGCTTTACCCGATGGCAATTTAATTGTTCCGGTTATTAAAAATGCAGATCAATTAAATTTGGTAGGTATATCTAAAGTAGTTAACGATTTAGCACAACGAGCTAGAGCAGGTAAATTAAATCCAGATGATATTCAAGGCGGAACCTTTACAGTTACCAATGTGGGAACATTTGGTAGTATAATGGGAACCCCTATCATTAACCAACCACAAGTAGGTATTTTAGCTTTGGGTTCTATTAGAAAAATGCCAGCTGTAATAGAAACACCTGATGGTGATTTTATCGGAATTAGACATAAAATGATTATCACACATTCTTATGACCATCGTGTTGTAAATGGAGCTTTGGGTAGTCTATTTGTTAAAAAAGTAGCAGATTACCTAGAGGCTTGGGATATAAATACAAATTATTAAGATAAAATAAATAGAAGAAAGGAGATAGAGTAAAACTACTTTAAGATCCACACTTCTCACTTCAAAAAATGAATTTAGAATTAAAAAAACCAATGGTATTTTTCGATTTGGAAACAACTGGAGTACAAATCGCTACCGATAGAATTGTAGAGATTTCTATCCTTAAAGTTTTTCCAAACGGAAACAAAGAAAGTAAAACCTGGTTGGTAAATCCAGAAATCGAAATATCGCAGGAGTCTATTGACATCCATGGAATCACCAACGAAAAAGTAGTTACTGAGCCTACTTTTAAAGAACTTGCACCCGAAGTAAGTAAAATGATTGATGGTTGTGATTTAGCAGGATTTAATTCAAATCGTTTTGATATTCCGCTTTTAGCAGAAGAAATGTTACGAGCAGATATAAGTTTTGATATGCAAGATAGAAAGGCTATAGATGTTCAGGTTATTTTTCATAAAAAAGAACAAAGAACCTTAAGCGCAGGGTATCAATTTTATTGTGGAAAAGATTTAGAAAATGCTCATTCGGCTGAAGCCGACACAAATGCAACATTCGAAATACTCGAAGCACAACTTGAAAAATATGATGATATTGAAAATGGTGTTGACTTTTTAAGCCAATACTCATCTCACCATAAAAGAGCTGATTTTGCAGGATTTATACTTTTTAATGATGAAGATAAAGAAATTTTCTCTTTCGGAAAATATAAAGGTAAAACAGTTGAAGAAGTTTTAAGAACTAATCCTGGGTATTATAATTGGATTCAAAATGCGGATTTTCCATTATACACCAAAAAAGTTTTAACAAGTATAAAAAAAGAGTTGAACCCAAAAAAGCAAGTAAATACAATAGACGATTTACAAAGTTTATTTAATAAAAAAATATAAAATGCTTGTTGAATTTAATACCTTAGCTGATACATCTAAAGTTTGGATCTATCAGGCAAATAAAGAATTTACTAAAGCACAACAAGATAAAATAGCCGATATTCTTGATGATTTTGTAGATTTTTGGACACATCATGGAGATGATCTAAAAGCTTCTTATAAAATAATTTATAATCATTTTATCGTTTTAGCTATCGATGAGAATTACAATTCGATTTCTGGTTGTTCTATTGATGCATCTACAAATGTGATGCAGCAAATTGAGAGTAAATTCAATGTTGAACTACTCAATAAAATGAATACAGCCTTTAAAGATGGAGAAAACATCAATATTGTTAGTTTAGCTGATTTTCAAAAATATATAGAATTAAATAAAATTAATTCAGACACAGTAGTTTTCAACAATATGGTTACCACCAAAAAATCTTTTGAAACTGACTGGGAAGTTAAAGCAAATCAAAGCTGGCATAAACGATATTTTTAATCGGAAATTCAATATATTTGGCGAAATATTCTTCGAAAAAATATTTGAAACAAACTACTTTTCTCAAACTTTCGAATAATTAAATATTTTCCCGATGATTAAAAAGGTTTTATTAATTCTTATTATATCTTTTGCTTTACCAATTAAGGCGCAGAAGAATCCGTTTACTACAAAAGATAGTATTGCCCAAGAAAAATGGGTTGATAATATTATCAATAATATGACACTGGATCAAAAAGTTGGTCAGTTATTTATGGTAGCAGCCTATTCAAATAAAGGTGAAAATTATGTCAATTCAATTGCAAACACAATAAAAAAGTACGAAATCGGCGGGGTGGTATTAATGAAAGGAAATCTTGAAGGTCATGCAAAATTGGTTAATAGATTCCAAAGTATTAGCAACACTCCTATTTTAGTTGCAATTGATGGTGAATGGGGATTGAATATGCGCCTAAAAAAAACTTTTCAATTTCCATATAATATGCCCTTAGGAGCAATTAGAGATAATAAATTGATTGAAGAGTTTGGAAAGCATTCTGCCAGACATATGAAAAGGTTAGGTATTCATATCAATTTTGCTCCGGTTGTCGATATAAATACAAATCCTAAAAATCCAATTATTGGAAATCGTTCTTTTGGTGAAAATAAATTTAATGTAGCTCAAAAATCCCTAAGTTATACCAAAGGATTACAAAGTGAAAACGTAATGGCATGTGCAAAACATTTCCCGGGTCACGGAGACACTTCAAAAGATTCTCATAAAACTCTGCCTACGGTTGATTTTACAGCAAAAAGAATTAATTCGGTTGAACTTTATCCTTACAAAAAACTTTTTAAAAGTGGTCTTGGAAGTATTATGGTGGCACATCTAAGTGTTCCAAGTTTAGAACCAAATCAAGAATTACCAACTTCATTATCCTATAATGTAGTAACCAAAATAGTAAAGGAAAAATTAAAATTTAAAGGTTTGATATTTACAGATGCCTTAAATATGAAGGGAGCATCAAACTATGCAAAACCAGGCGATGTCGATCTTAAAGCATTTTTGGCAGGCAATGATGTTTTATTGTTTCCCGAAAATGTTCCGGCTGCTATTGAAAAAATTAAGAATGCATTTAATAATAAAGAAATTACTGAGGACCGTTTAAATTACTCTGTTAAAAATATTTTAAGAGCAAAGTACTGGGTAGGATTAAATAATTATAAACCGGTTTCTTTAGAGAATCTTGAAAAAGATCTCAACACACCCAATGATGAAGTTTTAAACAGAAAATTAATTGAAAACTCCATTACCTTAATCAAAAATGAAGGGAATCTTTTACCTCTAAAAGATTTTGATAAGAATAAAGTAGCTTACATTAAATTAAGTAGTTATGATAATAAAACCTTTGTTAATCGTTTAAATGATTATATAAAAGTAGATGTGATTAGTGGTAAAAATTTAGGAGATATTTTAACTAAACTTAAAAATTATCAAACTGTTATCATTGGCTTACATAAAGGTAATGAGGTTCTTTCAAGCTATAAATTTACAAACGAGCAACTTCATTGGTTACAAGAAATTTCAAGAAATAAAAAAGTTATTTTAGATGTTTTTGCAAGTCCGTATAGTTTATTACAATTAAAATCATTTACAAATATTGAAGCAATTATTGTTTCTTATCAAAACACTTCGCTTTTTCAGGATATTTCGGCTCAAATGATTTTTGGAGCTAAAGACATCAAAGGAAAATTACCTGTTAGCATTGGTAATAATTTTGATTATGGATTTGGTTTACATACTTCAAATATCGATAGATTAGGATACTCTATCCCAGAGGCTGTTGGTTTAGATAGTAATAAATTAAACAAAATTGATTCTATAGCACAAATTGTTATAGATTCGGCGATGGCACCCGGAATGCAAATTTTGGTCGCGCGTCACGGACAAGTAGTTTTTAGAAGAAATTATGGCTATTATACCTACGATAAGAAAAAAGAAATAGATGATAGTAGTATTTATGATCTAGCTTCAGTTACCAAGATTTTAGGAGGTTTACCAATGATTATGAAAGCAGAAGAAGACGGTAAATTTACTTTAGAAACCACACTTGGTGAGATAATGCCTGTTTTAAAAGAATCAAATAAAGACACCTTAAATGTTAAAGAAGTTTTATCTCATTATGCTAAATTATACCCATATATTGTTTTTTACAAAGAAACTGTCGATAGCATAACACGAAAACCTTTAGATGAATTCTATCACTCTACGCCATCGAGTTTATACAGTGTAAAAGTTGCAGATAAATTATATCTACGCAATGATTTTGAGAAAGTAATTTTTAAAGAAATAGCTGATGTACATCAACTTAAGAAATTAAGATATCGCTATAGCGGATTGCCTTTTTATTTGTTTAAAGATTATTTAGAAAAGCAATATGGAAAAGGTTTAGACAAATTAGATGAAGAGTACTTTTATAAGCCTCTTGGAGCAACTACTTTAACTTACAATCCTTTAAATAAATTTCCTAAAGAGCGAATAGTACCTACCGAATTAGATACTGTTTTTCGTCAGCAATTATTACATGGCACAGTGCATGATGAAGGTGCAGCTATGTTGGGAGGAGTTAGCGGTAACGCCGGATTATTTAGCAATTCTAATGATGTTGCCAAAATCATGCAAATGTATTTACAAAATGGATATTACGGAGGCAAAACATATTTAAAAAGAGAAACTCTAGATAAATTCAATTTTAGATATTTTGAAGATAAAGGAGTGAGAAGAGGATTAGGTTTTGACAAACCTCAATTAGATAATTCTAAGGTAACATGTGGCTGTATTTCTTTTAAAAGTTTTGGACATAGCGGTTATACCGGAACTTATACTTTTGCCGATCCTGAAAGTGGAATAGTATATATTTTCTTATCAAATAGAGTGTATCCAACAAGGAATAACAAAAAGTTATTTAAAAATGATATTCGCCCAAACATTCAGGGGTTGATTCAAGATGCTATAATTGAGTAGGAAAATATTTTTACTGAAGGTTTAAAAAAAATTAATGTCGGCGAATAGTTTTCGTTAAAACAAAAACACTTATGAAACTCAATACCAAATATATCCAGCCAATTGTGCTTCCAAAAAAGTAAGTAACAATCCCCTTCTGAATAAAGTAAAATATTGGAAATACCGTTATTCCTACTGCAAACTTAAATGTAGCAATAAATTCAACTTCATTAATTTTTGGTTGAATATATTTCCAAATCAAAAGTGGGAAAAAACTGTTTATTTTAACTAAAAGTAATAATGGATTAAAATTACTTTTTGGTTTAATTCTATTAATTGGTTGGGTATTAATGTCAATATTTTTTAATTTTTCATTAACCTTAGATGGCTCTAGAAATTCATCCGGTTCAAACTGACTTACAATTTTATCGTAATTTTCAATATCATCAATATGGGTGGTAATAAGTTTCAATTGTTCGGAAGTTTCAAGCTTTAGTAACTCTACTGCTTCATTTCTATTTTCATTCTCCCAATAGGTATTAACATTTATCGATTTACCATATATTACACTTACACTACTAGCGTATTCATCAGCGTTAGTATAATTTATTCCAACAGGAATAACATCTATTTCTAAGTTAGGGTGTAAATCTATAGCACCAAAAACTATACGAGTATATCCTTTGCTAAAGGGTCTTATCCTTTTTTGAACATTATGACTCCCTTCTGCAAAGATTAATATTGCTTTGTTCTTATTCAATAATTTATAACATAACTGAAAAATTTTTTCATTTTCAATAACTCTGCTAAATCCATCTCTAATTCTGTATACCGGAATCATATTTACAGAATACAATATTTGCTTTATTATAGGGTTTTCAAAAACACCAGCACGAGTTAAATAATGAGTATTTCTATTGTCAGAAGTTGCAATTAATAGTGGATCAATTAGGGCATTAGGATGATTAGAAACAAACATAACTGCTTTATTTTTTGGTATATTTTCTAATCCTTTTACTATTATTTTTTTATAATAAAAAGAGAGACCCAAACCGATATAAGCTTTTAAAAAATAATACCAGATTTTTTTAATCATTGTAAGCATATTTTACTTTTCTTGACCAGTAAAAGGCAATTGCAAGTCCAGAAAATATATCCCATATTGCCCAAAAAGCAACCAAAATTGCCATTCCGCCCAAGCCTTCAAAGAACGAAAATACTAATAATAATCCTAATCCCGAATTTTGAATACCAGATTCAATACTTAATGTCTTTTGGTTCTGATAAGATAAGCCTCCTAACTTAGCTGCATAAAAACCAGTTATCAAAAGTAAAATATTTTGAGATATTACAAGAAAGAATACATAGTGAATATATTTTGTAAAAATATCGAGGTTATTATAAAAGGCGACTCCTATAAAGGCTAAAAAGATAATTATAGATACTGGTTTTAAGAATTTAGCAATTTTTACAGCAGATTTTGGAAAGTAATAATTATATGTCATTCCTGCTAATAACGGCAATGCCAATATAAATAATACCAATTTTCCAACCTCAATAGGGTTTAAAGAAACTGTACGTAATATTTCGGCGGTTGGCCCATAAAAACTTCCCCAAAGGGTGAAGTTTAAAGGAGTCATAATTAGTGCTACAACCGAAGCAAAAGAAGTTAAACTCACAGATAAAGCTGGATTACCTCCTGCCATTTTTGTCATAAAATTTGAAACTGTTCCACCTGGACAAGCAGCTACCATAAACATCCCTAGAGCAATACTCGGAATGGGATTAATTATTATAACCATTAAAAATGTAACAAATGGAATTAAAAAAAATTGTGAAAAAATCCCAATAATCACAGGTTTTGGTGATTTTAATAAGTTCGTAAAATCGCTAACTTTAACATCTAGAGCTACACCAAACATTACAACAGCTAATGTGAGATTTACAATCCAGATATTATCTGAATTAAGATGAATCTGGATTTGATCTATATTTTGTATTATTTCCTCTTCCATTATTAGTTCTTAAAAGCAAATGAAACAATATTGGCTCCCATTTGCAAAGCTTGTAAACGTATTTTTTTTGGATCATTATGGATGGCTTCATCTTCCCAACCATCACTTAAATCCGATTCATAATCATAAAAACAAACCATTTTTCCTTCATAAAAAATACCAAAACCTTGTGCCTGCTTATTGTTGTGTTCGTGAATTTTTGGAATAGCGTCAAAATTATAATTTTGATGATAAATAGGATGATTGTAAGAAATTTCTTTGAATTCTGATTCAGGGAAAACTTTTTTCATTTCTCTTCGGATATATTTATCCATTCCATAATTATCTGATATCTGTAAAAAACCCCCTGAAATTAAATAATTTCTTAAATTTTCAACTTCAAATTTATCAAAAAAAATATTGCCATGACCAGTCATAAAAATTATAGGGAATTGAAATAATTCATTGCTTTTTGGAGATATATTTATTGGACGACTATCAATTTTTGTATTGATATTTTCATTACAAAAAGAAATTAAATTAGGAACTGCTGTTGGGTTGGCATACCAATCTCCTCCTCCATCATATTTTAAAATGGCAACCTTTTGTGCAGTAGCTATATTTGAAATCAAAAGAAAAAAAGAAAATACAACTATTTTAAAAATGAGGATATTCTTACTCAATAAAAATGTCAAACTTTTAATATTAAATATCAAACTTTAGCTTATTCATTAATAATTGAAATTGCATTACATACAACAATTCCTGCTGTTTCTGTACGTAATCTACTTTTGCCCAAAGATAGCGGAATAAATTTATGCCGCAAGGCCAATTCAATTTCTTTAAGAGAAAAATCACCTTCGGGTCCTATTAAAACTGTAATATCTTGCTGTGGTTTAATCAAGTTTTTTAAAGAGTTCTTATCGGAATCTTCACAATGAGCAATAAGTTTTAGACCATTTTGATCTTGCTTGATAAAATCGCTAAATTTGATTGGGTTGTTTAATTTTGGGAATGTATATTTTAAAGATTGTTTTGCAGCCGAAATAATTACTTTTTGTATTCTTTCGGTCTTAAGAATCTTCCTTTCGGAATTATCACAAATAATTGGAGTAATTTCATCAATTCCTATTTCGGTAGCTTTTTCTACAAACCATTCGTAACGATCATTCATTTTGGTCGGCGCAATGGCAACATGTAAATGGTAATTCCATGATTTTTTAACCTCTTCAGATGAAATAATCTTAACTGTACATTTTTTATCGTTTGCTCTAATTATCTCTACTGTAAATAAAAAACCTTTTCCATTAGTAATTGACAAATGATCTCCTTCATTTTTGCGTAAGACTTTTACAATATGCCTACTTTCATTCTTGTCAAAAGTAAATTCGGTAGAGAGTTTTGTTATATCTGGATTATAAAAAAGTTGCATAATCAGGTTGCCGTTGAAAATTCAATGGTAAAAGTATAAAAAAGAATTTGCTTATAGTTTGGATAAATAATTATTTGGTATTAATACTATATAATTGCTATAAACTAGATAATCTCTTTTCTGTAAGTACTACGCCTTTTGATAATTTTTGAGTTAAAATTTTTCCAAATTAATTGAATTGCTTCATTATTCTCTAACTCTGGTGTTCTCCTATTAGTAATGATTCCTTTTTCAATATTTGTTTTATAAAATTCATCAAAAACAATAGCAATAATACCTTTATTTTGATATTCAGGTTTTATACCAATTAAATAAAAAACAGATTCTTTAGGATACTTTTTTGCCTTTAAAAAATGTATAAATCCAAATGGAAATAATTTGCCTTTTGATTTCTGTAAAGCTTCAGCAAAAGAAGGCATGATGATAGCAAATGATACCAATTTACCATCTTTATCAACTACAAACTTGATAAACTCGGGATCAATCAGTCCAATAAATTTCTCTTTAAAATATGTTATTTGTCTTTTTGAAATAGGCACAAAAGAAGAAAGTTTTGAATACGATTCGCCAAATAACTCGAACATTTCATCAACATAAGGCATGATTTTCTTCGAACTTGTAAAATTTAAGGGTTTTAAATCATATCTTTTACCTACAATTTCAGCCAATCTTTTATATTTTGTAATATCAATATCCTTCATTAAAAAAGAGGACTCAATATATTTTTTTTCTTTACTGTATCCTAACTTTTCTAAATGCTCTTTATAATAAGGATGATTATACCAGGTAATCATCGTTCCTCTTTCCTTAAAACCTTCAGTAAGAACACCAACTTTGTCTAAATTTGAAAAACCAACCGGACCTTCAATAAAATCCAATTTGTTTTTTTTACCAATCTCTTCAATTTTTGACAATAAAACTTTACTTACTTCAATATCATCAATCATATCCATCCACCCAAAACGCATTTTCTTTATGTTTTGGTCATTAACTTCAAATGAATTAATAATTGCAACTATTCTACCAACAATTTCGCTATCTCTATAGGCTAAGAAAAATTGAGCATTAGCATGTTCAAAAACCGGGTTTTTAGTTTTATCAAAACTATCAACCTCGTCATTTATTAATGGTGGAACCCAGTATGGATTGTTTTTATAAAGTTTAAACGGAAATTTAACAAACTTCTTAAGTTCTTTTTTTGTCGAAATCTCTTTCAGTATGATCATTCACCAAAATTAGTATTTTTCTTGTTTTTTACGATATTTTTTTTCGGCTTTTTCTTTTTTGTTTTGACGTTTAACCAGTTCCTTGTTTCTTTTCTTTTGCGCTTTATTGGCTTTTTTATTTACAGGAGCTTCTATATCTCTTTTTTTGACTTTAGAAGTCTTTACTTCACGCATTTTTTTATCTTTCGAATTCTTATTTGATTTAATCCATTTAAAAGTAAAAATGCCCGTTACACCAGCCCAAAAACCTTTTTTTGAATCATGATCTTTTAATGTTTGTTCAACCGGATTTAACTTATTTTCTTTTTTTATGATCTTATCATGATGTCTATCTAATCGCCAAGAAACACCACCACCAAATATATATGAGTTATTTTCATATTGATCATAGATCATTCTGGCAGAAATATCTATCTGCATATTATTATTTAATAAATATGCTCCTCCTCCTCCAAATTGGAAATCACTTGGTATATTTTTTCTAAAAAAAGCTTGACCTTCGCCAAATACTGACCACTGTTCACTAAGAGCATAGGTACTTGTGAAAATAAAAGAATTCTCCGATTCATCAGTAAATGCTTTATCCATAATAAAGTTAGTAATAATAACCCAACGATTACTTAAATCATTTTGAGTAAAAACGGCAAACCTCGGACTGATACCATCGGGGTTTTTATGTAAATTATCTAATAAATTTGTATTGACACCAACATAAACTGCTACAGCAGGAATTAAACGTTTTTTATCAAATGCATGTCTTGCTTTCCAACTATGAATCTCTTTAGATTTATCTTTGTATTCTGGCATATAAACCAAATACTTTGCACCAAAAGTTAATTTACTCAAACCTAATTCAGAAATACTATATACATCAGGATGGGTATAATCTCTACTTTCATTTTGAAAGACTAGATCTAAATCAAATTCTAATCTCTCAAAAAATTGCCCTGTTCTAAGTGTAATATCTGTCCCAAATGATGATGAACTATATTGATTTTGAACATGAATTGGCTCTCCATCAACTTCGCCAATCTTTTCCCAATACAAATAATTACCAACATCTTTATAAAAAAATCCTCCTTCTACCTGGTATACTTTTGTACCAACACTATAGGGGCTATCAGAAAAACCAGGACGCTTTGAATTAATAACCTCTGTATATTGTCCAAATGAAAATTGGAAAAACAATAAAAATATAATTAGTTTGATATAATGCCGCATTTTAACTACTGATTTTTTTCAAAAATAAGATTTTCTTTATATAAACGTACAAGTTGCTTGCAAATTGTTATTTTTGAAAATTAAATATCAACAAATATGTACGAAGCATCATTTACGGGATTTTTGAGAACAATTTTGATTATAGCATTGATTTACTATGGTTTAAAAGTTATTGGAAGGATGTTTTTTCCTGTTCTTTTTAAAAAGATGATGAAAAATGTAGAGAAAAAAGTAAAGGAACAACAAGGATATCAACAACCTCAGGATAATACTAAAGTAGGCGAAACAGTAATTGAAAAAAAACCAAAACCAACTAAAGAAAGTAATAGAAGTGTTGGTGAATATGTTGATTATGAAGAGGTTGACGAATAAATATACTGTAATATTTCTCATTACTAATACTAAAAAACTCAATAATCAGTAATTACACAGCAGTTTATGGATTTTAAAAAATTACTACCATATCTAATATCAATTGTAACTTTTATAATTATTTCTTTAGCATATTTTTCTCCTGTATTAGATGGAAAAGAATTGTTTCAAAGTGATATTGCTCAATTTAGAGGAATGTCAAAAGAGATTCAGGATTTTAGAAAAGTAAATAATGAAGAGCCTTACTGGACTGATAGAGCTTTCGGTGGTATGCCGGCATATCAACTCAGTGCTTATTATCCGAATGATTATATTAAAAAATTAGATAGCTTATTACGGTTTCTACCAAGGCCAGCAGATTATCTATTTCTATATTTTCTAGGCTTTTTTGTATTACTTACTATTTTAAAAATAGATTGGAAACAAGCAATTATAGGCTCTTTAGCTTTTGGTTTTTCTACTTATCTCATAATAATTATCGGAGTAGGACATAATGCAAAAGCACATGCAATAGCCTATATGCCAATGGTTTTAGCTGGTATTTTATTGGTTTTTAAACAACATAAATATCTGGCAGGATTTATACTAACCGCGTTAGCAATGGCATTAGAAATCAATGCCGGCCATCCACAAATGACCTATTATTTATTGTTTATGGTACTTATTTTTGGTATTGTTTATTTGATTGAAGCAATAAAAAATAAAACTGTAATTAATTTCACAAAAAGTATCGGTATTTTACTCGTTGCTGTAGTTTTAGCTGTTGGAGTTAATGCCACAAGTTTAATGGCAACTAAAGAATATGCAGAACATAGCACCCGAAGTAAAAGTGAATTGACCATAACACCAAATGGGGGAAAAGCCAAACAAACTACAGGTTTATCCAAAGAATATATCACCCAATATAGCTACGGAATTTTAGAAACTTTTGATCTTTTTATTCCAAGATTTATGGGAGGCTCTAATAACGAAAATATTGGTAAGGATTCTAATATTTATGAATTTGTAAAAGATGTTGGTGGTGTAAAACAAGCAAAAGGATTTTCTGAAAATGCACCCATGTATTGGGGAAATCAACCAATTGTTGCTGCACCAGCTTATATTGGTGCTGTAATTATATTTTTGTTTGTATTAGGAATCTTCTTAGTAAAAGGCAGTTTAAAAAAATGGCTTATCGCTGCTACAATTTTTTCAATTTTATTAAGTTGGGGAAAGAATTTCGACTTTTTGACCAATATGTTTATCGATTATGTTCCGTTATACAATAAGTTTAGAGCCGTTTCTTCAATACAGGTAATTGCAGAATTGGCTATTCCGCTTTTAGGGATATTAGGTTTAAAAGCATTTTTTGACAAAGAGATCTCTACAGAGGAGAAGTTAAAATCCTTAAAAAATAGCGTGATAATTGTAGGAGGTTTGGCATTGTTCTTTACCGTTGCCGGAACGAGTTTATTTGCATTTGAAAGTATTGGCGATGCTAGATATGAAAATATGGCACCTGGCTTTACTGAAGTTTTAATTGCAGATAGAAAATCAATTTTTTTTAACGATAGCTTACGTGCATTGATTTTGGTTTTATTATCAGCTTCAATTTTATGGTTTTATATTAAGGGGAAAATAAGTATCAATTTATTATATATTGCTTTTGGACTATTGGTAGTTGTTGATTTAGTTGCCGTAGATAAACGTTATGTAAATAACGAAGATTTTATCACAAAAAGTAAACTGGAAAAACCTTTTCCAATGACAGAAATTGATAACCAGATATTAAAAGACAAAGGTCATTATAGAGTGATGAATTTTATGATAAACCCAATGAATGATGGTAGCACTTCTTTTTATCATAATTCAATAGGTGGTTATCATGCAGCAAAACCTAGAAGATATCAGGAATTATTCGATTTTCAGATTTCTAAAAATAATCTGGAGATCTTAAACATGCTCAATACCAAATATATTATTTTTCCTGGTGACAATAACAGACCTAATGTACAATTAAATGATGAAGCTAATGGAAATGCCTGGTTTGTAGATAATGTTATTATTGTTAATTCAGCCGATGAAGAGATTAAAGCTTTAGACAGTTTAAACACAAAACAAATTGCAATAATAAGTAGTGAGTTTAGTAAAGAATTAGATAATTTTACTTTTCAGAAAGATAGTATATCAAATATCAGTCTAACCAAGTATCAGGCTAATGAATTGATTTATAAAAGCAATTCGACTACAGATCAATTAGCTCTATTTTCTGAAATGTATTATAAAGATGGATGGAACGCATATATTGATGGAAAACTATCACAGCATTTTAGAGCAAATTATGTTTTAAGAGCCATGATTATTCCGAAAGGAGAGCATAAAATTGAATTCAAATTTGAACCAAAAGTAATTCAAACCGGAAATAATATTGTACTCCTATCTTATGGGTTATTATTATTAATTCCTCTAGGTTGGTATTTTAAAGAAAGAAAAAAGGATGACGAAACACCACAATAAACGCTATAATCACACCATAGAATTTTTGCAAAAAGTGCTACCTGCACCAGCAACTATTTTAGATCTTGGAGTAAGAAATGAGTTGAGTGAAATTATGGAAACTTATGGTTACACAGTAATTAATACTAGTGGAAATGATTTGGATTTAGATTATGATAGTGTTAAAAAATATAATGTTGATGCGGTTACAGCCTTTGAAATTTGCGAACATTTAATAGCTCCTTTCAATATATTAAATGCTATTAAAGCTAATAAATTGATAGCAACAGTTCCTTTAAATTTATGGTTTGCAAAAGCTTATAGAAATAAATCGGATAAGTGGGATAATCATTATCATGAATTTGAAGATTGGCAATTTGATTTGTTATTAGAAAAATCAAGATGGAAAATAAAAGACCGTGAAAAATGGACGGCACCTGTCAATAAACTTGGTTTTCGTCCAATTTTAAGAAAATATACACCCAGATATTACGCAATTTACGCAGAAAGATAAGATTTCGAAATATGCGAATAGGAATGATTTTAGATAAAACCTTTCCACCCGATCCGAGGGTAGAAAATGAAGCGACTGCTTTAATTAAAGCTGGTCATCAGGTTTTTTTATTTTGTCTAAAATATAAGGATGAACAAGAATCAGAAGTTCAAAACGGAATTTACATTAAAAGATATACTTCTAATAAATTAGAATACAAACTCTCTGCTTTAGCTTATACTTTTCCATTCTATACTAACTTAATGGAAAAGAAAATAACACATTTCTTGTTAGAAAATAAAATCGAAGCTATTCATATTCACGATATCCGAATTGCAGAAGCAGCTTTTAAAGCAAATAGAGAATTTGATCTACCAACAATTTTAGATCTACATGATAATTTTCCGGAAGTAATGAAAGAATATCCTCATTTACAAAAATTCCCGGGTAAACAATTAATCTCTCCAAAAAAATGGAAGAAGAAAGAGGAAGATTTTATCGCTAAAGCAGATGTAATTATTACTGTTTCCAATGACTTTATTGAGGAGGTTAAACATCGGACCAAAATTGATAAAAACAAGATAGTTCTTGTACCAAATACAGTTAGAAAATCATTTTATAATGAAGCTGTAATTGACAATAGGATTATA
>DAOUQH010000010.1 GCA_030625645.1 Flavobacteriia bacterium
ACATATTACTTTGTCAGATAAATATATTTTGGTTGCATTTTGATCAAAAATAGTCGTACAAAATAGAAAGATCAAAAAAGTAGAGGTTATTTTGAAATACATATTTAAAAAGTATTAAGCTATTTGATAATAAGTATAGAACTTTAAAAAGATTATTTTGTAAAAAACATTTATTAAAAGTATGTTGATAAGTTAATTCTATAAAAAATGATAATAATTGTATATTGAAAAAATTATTAATTAACCCCAAAAATTTAAATTTATGAAAAAATTATTTTTATTTACATTATTATCTTTTGTGTTCATGGTTTCCTGTGAAACAGAATCAATAGAAATTGATGAAACTAGTTCTCTTGATCAAACTACAGACTTGTACAAAGGATCTTCAAACAATTCCTTTATGGTGATCTCTAAAACCGAAAAATTACCAAAAAATCTAGAAAAATCACTTGGTAAATTAGGTGAAATTACAAACTCTATATCTGAAATTGGTGTTGTAGTTGTTCAATCAGATGATCCAAATTTTGAAAAGAAAGTTGCTAAACTAAGCGGTGTAAGATCAGTAGTACCTGATTTAACTGTAAACTGGTTAGAACCTATGGATGTTGATCTTATGGCTAATGCTTCTAGTATAGGTGATGACGAATGGTTTTTAGATGATTTATGGGGAATGGATGCCATTGATGCACCTGAAGCTTGGAATGAAGGCCATACTGGTGAAGGTGTAAGAGTAGCTATTTTGGATAGTGGAATTGATCCAACTCATCCTGATTTATCTCCAAATTTAAATACTGAATTATCAAAATCATTTGTTGATGGAGAAGATTGGGCAGTTCAACCTGGATTATATTTTAACCATGGTACTCATGTGGCAGGTACTATTGCTGCTGCTGATAATGAGTTAGGGGTAATTGGAGTTGCTCCAAATGCTGAGATAGTTGCTGTAAAAGTTTTATCTGAATATTCTGGTTCAGGTTCTTTTGGTGGCATAAATGCGGGTATTGTTTATGCTGCTAATATTGAAACGGATGTTATTAATATGAGTTTGGGTGCCACTTTTAATAAAAATGGTAAGTATATAGAGTATATAGATGGAATTGGATATCCTCGAAAGATTCCCGCTAAATATATGCAAGAAATAATACACGCCCAACAAAGAGCTATTGATTATGCATATAAAATGGGAACAATAATAATTGTTTCTGCTGGTAATGATGCTATGAATGGTGATGGTAATGGTTCAACTATTAAATTACCTGCTGATTTAAACAATGTTATCTCAGTTTCTGCAACGGCACCATATGCTATACATTATTATCCTGATTCTTATTTAGATTACCCTGCTTCTTATACCAATGTTGGTAGGTCTTTAGTCGATATAGCAGCTCCAGGTGGAGATTATAAAATATATGATTATAGTTTTTGGTGGGAAGATATGATTTTAAGTACAATACCTGGTGGTTGGTCATGGTCAGCTGGTACAAGTATGGCATCACCTCATGTTGCCGGTGTAGCTGCTTTAATTATTGGTAAAAATGGAGGTGAAATGGATCCTCATGAAGTAGAAAAACAACTTTTTAAAACGGTTGATAAAATTGATACTAATGGTAAAAGTTTATACTACGGTAAAGGCCGAGTGAATGCTTATAGAGCTGTTACAGAATAAATTATTTATAATTTTATTGATTATAAAAAATCCCGCTTTTGCGGGATTTTTTATATTGTAATAAATTGTCTAATCTAAAAACAGTATTTATTTTCTTCAATTACTTTTGCTGCGATAGATTTACGTAATTCAATTGCATTTGGCATGTTGGTGTATTTTGTAAATCGTTTTAATCCCATTAACATCATACGCTGTTCATCGCCATCTGAAAAGTAGGTTATAGCTTCCTTTCCTTTATTACTAATCATATTAACCGCATTATACAAGCTCATTTTAGCCATATTTATTTGCCCTTCCGCTTCTTTCTCGGATGTCATATTTACAATTTTTTCAGCCTTTAAAATAGCACTTTCTGCCATATATATCTCGATCATTACTTCAGCAGCTGCTAAAATTAATTGCTGGTGTTTGTCTAATTCCATACCATATGTTTGTACGGCTTTACCTGAGATCATCAAAAATGCTTTTTTCAATTTAGCAATCATTTCTTTTTCTTCAGCAAATAATTCAGAATAGTCAGGTGTATCAAATGATGGAATACCCATCAGGCTTTTACCAACTTCTGTTGCTGGAGTAATAAGATCAATCTCACCTTTAAAGGCCTTTTTTAATAACATTCCAACAGTAAGTAATCTGTTTATTTCATTGGTACCTTCATAGATTCTTGTAATTCTTGCATCTCTCCATGCTGATTCCATTGGAGTGTCTTTTGAAAATCCCATACCTCCAAAAATTTGTATACCTTCATCAGAAACAAATTGAGAAGTTTCAGATGCATAAACCTTTAAAATTGCAGCTTCGATAGCGTATTCGCTAAATGCTTCTAATTCAGATTCCTGATGAGATTTTCCATCAGCCAAAAGTGCATCTATATAGTTTTGAATATCTTTTGCAGCTCTGTAAGTACCAGCATCACTGGCAAAGGTTCGTATGCTCATCTCAGCAAGTTTAGCCTGAATTGCGCCAAAACTTGAGATAGGAGTTTTAAACTGGATACGTTCGTTAGCATAATTTACAGATGCAGTAATGATTCTTCTACTGGCATCTAAACAAGCAACAGCCAATTTAATTCTACCTACATTTAACGAGTTTAATGCTATTTTAAATCCCTTACCTCTTTTTGAAAGCATATTTCCAACAGAGATCTTAGTGTCACTAAAAAACATTTGTCTGGTAGAAGAGGATTTGATACCCAATTTATCTTCTTCTTCACCAAAAGTTACACCATTTGGATTTTCTTTATCATACTCTAAAATAAAAGCAGTAATATTTTTATCATCTTCAATTCTTGCAAAAACAATAAATATTTCAGCAAACCCGGCATTAGAGATCCACATTTTTTGTCCGTTGATCAAATAGTGTTTGCCATCATCGGTTAAAGTAGCAGTTGTTTTACCTGAGTTGGCATCACTACCTGCTTCTGGTTCTGTTAAACAATATGCACCAAATTTTTCACCAGATGTTAATTGCGGTAAGTATTTTAGTTTTTGTTCTTCGGTTCCATAAAGGAAAATTGGCATAGTACCAATACCGGTATGCGCTCCAAATGCGGTAGCTATCGACCCAGTAGCCGCCGACATATAGTCTGTTACCAACATAGTAGATACAAATCCCATACCCATTCCGCCATATTGCTCAGGTATTGAAATACCTAAAAAACCCATTTCACCAATTTGCCGCATTACACTTTCAGTTAAAGCATAATCTTTATTTTCAAATCGTTCTTTGTTAGGCCAAACTTCACGGTCAATAAATTCAATTACGGAATCTTTCATCATATTATGTTCTTCTGTAAATTCTTCTGTGATGAATATATCTTCGTATTGTACTTCTTTTATTAAAAATTCGGCTCCTTTTATTGTTTTCATGTGAATATATTTTAAGTTTTAAATTTTAAATTATGAAAGTAATTCAAAAACACCTGCCGCACCCTGACCAGTACCAACACACATAGTAACCATACCATATTTGTTTTTACGGCGACGCATTTCATTGAATAATTGCACGGATAGTTTTGCACCTGTACATCCTAATGGGTGACCTAAAGCAATTGCACCACCATTTACATTAACAATTTCCTGGTTGAGGTCTAATTCGCGCAATACAGCTAATGATTGTGAAGCAAAAGCTTCATTCAATTCGAATAATTCTATATCGTTTTGTTTCATTCCTGCTTTTTCCAAAGCTTTAGGAACAGCTTTTACAGGCCCGATACCCATAATTTTTGGGTCAACACCAACAGCGGCATAAGATACCATTCTGGCAATAGGTTCTAGATTTAGTTCTTTTACCATTTCTTCACTCATTACCAAAACAAAGG
The DNA here is from genome assembly GCA_030625645.1 of Flavobacteriia bacterium. Lineage (GTDB taxonomy): Bacteria > Bacteroidota > Bacteroidia > Flavobacteriales > Flavobacteriaceae > Namhaeicola. The sequence goes on from DAOUQH010000010.1 coordinate 3,987, forward strand.
CAGCGCCATCACTCATTTGTGATGAATTTCCAGCAGTTACACTTCCGCCTTGAGCGAAAACCGGACGTAATTTTGCCAAAGCTTCTTTTGAAGTTCCTTTACGTGGACCTTCATCATTTTCAACAGTATAATTTTTGGTTTGTTTTTTGCCATTTCCATCCATATAGATCTGTTCAACGTTTATAGGAACAATATCATCTTTATAAGTCCCTTCATCCAAAGCTTTCAAAGCTTTCATATGAGAATTGAAAGAAAATTCATCCTGATCTTCACGTGAAACTTTATACTGGTTTGCAACAGCCTCAGCAGTTAATCCCATTCCCCAATAATAATCTTCATGACCTTCTTTGGTTGATTTATAATTTGGAACCGGGCGATAACCTCCCATAGGAATATAACTCATACTTTCAACACCTCCGGCGATGATACAATCGGCCATTCCCGATTGGATTTTTGCGGTTGCGATGCTAATGGTTTCCAATCCTGATGCACAATAACGGTTAACAGTCATTCCTGCAATAGTATCTATTTTTAATCCCATTAGCGATACCAATCTACCAATATTCAGTCCTTGTTCTGCTTCTGGCATTGCATTACCAACAATTACATCGTCAATTCTTTTTTTATCTAATTGAGGAACTTTTTTTAATAAGTATTCAATTGTTTCTGCAGCCAGCTCATCTGGTCTCTTGAACCGAAAAACTCCTTTAGGTGCTTTACCAACTGCTGTTCTGTATCCTTTTACTATATATGCTGTTTTCATGTTTTAAAAAGTATTTAGTATTTAGAATTAAGTATTGAGAAATACTATTTTTCTAAAGATTTTATTAATGAATAATTCATTTTCTGAATTTCAATACTAATTTAGTTTCTCAATGGTTTACCGGTTTTTAATGTGTGCTCTATTCTTTCTAGTGTTTTTCTTTCACCTAAAAGAGATAAGAAAACCTCACGTTCTAGATCTAATAAATATTGTTCACTTACATCTGTTGGTTCTGATAAATCACCACCAGCTAAAATATAACCTAGTTTATTAGCTATTTTTTTATCGTGTTCAGAGGCATATTTACCTTTTTCTAAACTATCGGTTCCAACCATAAACATACCTAATGCTTGTTGACCCAAAACTCTAACTTTTTGAGCTGCTGGCTGTGAATATCCATCTTGTAACATTTGTAATGCATAGCGTTTTGCAGTAGCGATTTGGCGATCGGCATTTACAACTACTATATCTTTTCCGTGTTGATAATATCCAAGGTCATAAGCTTCATGAGCAGACGTGGCAACTTTTGCCATAGCTATATTGATAAAAGCATCGCGTAAACGATTTAATTTTACATCATCTTTTATCCAAAGATCTGAAACTCTTTTTGTCATTTCTTTGGTTCCACCACCACCTGGTATTAAACCAACACCAAATTCAACTAATCCTGTATATGTTTCCGCAGCAGCGACAACTTTATCAGCATGTAAACTTAATTCACAACCACCTCCAAGAGTCAAACCTCTAGGGGTAACTAGGGTAGGTACAGATGAATGACGCATACGCATTACTGTACTTTGGAACATGTTGATTGCCATGTTCAATTCATCATACTCTTGCTCAACTGCGAGCATAAATACCATTGCTAGATTTGCTCCAACGGTAAAGTTTGCAGCTTGATTACCCAAGATCACTGCTTCATAATCTTTTTCAGCAAGATCTATACCTTTATTGATAGCTTCTAAAACTCCGCCACCAAGAGAATTCATTTTAGATTGGAATTCTACATTTAAAACCCCATCTCCTAGATGTTGGATTGATGCTTCGGCATTACTCCATATTGTTTGCGATTCACGAATATTATCTAAAATAATAAAGGCATCCTGACCTGGTATTTTAACTTGTTCTTTTTTAGGAATATCATAATAATATTTTGCACCACTTTTGATTGCATAGAATGATTTTTCACCTTTTTCTAGCATTTCATTTACCCAGGAAGCTGTTTCATAACCTTCTTTTTTCATCATTTTTGCTCCAGCTTCTACACCAATAGAATCCCATATTTGAAATGGTCCGTGTTTCCAGCCAAAACCTGCCTTCATTGCATCATCAATTCGGTATAATTCGTCAGAAATTTCAGGAATACGATTTTGAACATAGGCAAACATAGCAGCAAATGTTTTACGATAAAATTCTCCTGCTTTGTCTTTACCTTTTACTAAAACTTTAAAACGATCGATAACTTTATCGATGGTTTTGGTCATTTCAAGTGTTGCAAATTTCACTCTCTTCCCTGGGCGGAATTCAAGTGTGTCAAGGTCTAAACCTAAAATTTGTTTCTTACCTTTTTCATCAACTGTTTTTTTGTAAAAACCTTGTTTAGTTTTGCTACCCAACCATTTATTTTCCATCATGGTATCGATATAGTCAGGAAGTTTAAATAGTTCATGTGCTTCATCATCTGGTACACCTTTATATAAACCATTTGCAACATGTACTAAAGTATCTAAACCAACAACATCAACTGTACGAAAAGTTGCCGATTTTGGACGACCAATTACCGGACCTGTTAATTTATCAACTTCTTCAATAGTTAATCCCATTTCTTTTACAGCATGAAATAAGCTCATGATACCGAAAATACCAATACGATTACCTATAAATGCAGGAGTGTCTTTGGCTAAAACAGAAGTTTTACCTAGGAATTTTTCGCCATACATCATTAAGAAATCGGTAACTTCTTGATCGCAATCTGGACCAGGAATTACTTCGAATAATTTTAAATAACGCGGTGGATTAAAAAAGTGGGTAACTGCAAAGTGTTTTCTAAAATCTTCGCTGCGACCTTCATTCATAAATTTAATTGGAATACCTGATGTATTAGAAGAAATTAAGGTACCTTTTTTACGGTATTTTTCAATGTTTTCAAATACTTGCTGTTTAATATCTAATCTTTCAACAACTACTTCAATAATCCAATCAACATCTTTAATTTTTGAAAGGTCATCATCAAGGTTTCCAGTAGAAATTCGAGAAGCAAATTTTTGATTGTATATTGGAGAAGGTTTTGATTTTAAAGAAGCTTTAAGACTATTGTTAACAATTCTATTTCTTACGATAGGACTTTCAAGTGTTAAGCCCATTGCCTCTTCTTTTTTGTTCAGCTCTCGCGGAACAATATCAAGTAATAACACTTCAAGACCAATATTGGCAAAGTGACATGCAATTCCAGATCCCATAATTCCAGAACCGATAACTGCAACTTTTTTTATGTGTCTTTTTTTCATGTGTTTGAATTTAAATATTTATATGTGAGATTTATTTGAAAATTGATTTTTTAACAATTAATTCTTTAATGACTTCTGTTACTTCAAAAAAATGATTAATTTTTTCGTTAGAGATATTTTCTTCTATTCGTTTGTTGAATTGTTTTACGGATTCTTTTGAAAGTTCTCTCTTTTGTTTTCCAAGTTCAGTTAGTTTTATAAAAACACCTCTTCCATCTTTTGGATTTTTTTCTCTATAGATAAAACCTTTTTTTTCCATGGTGTTCAAAAGTCTAGATAAACCAGTTGCTTCCATTCCCATTGACGGACCTAAAGCTGTTGAAGGAGTTCCATTTTCATAATCTATGTACAGTAAAGCCATTGCCATTGCCATTGTACTTTGGTGTTTTAAAGCTTGCTCATTATAAGTTTTTGCAACAGCTTGCCAAGTAGCTCTCAAAGCATGATCTATGGTATTTTCTTTTTTCATGATTCCAAAGATATAAAAAAATACTAAGCATGCATAGTAAAAATAGAGATTTTTTTTTTTAATTAAGTAGTTATTTGTAATTTTAAACAAAATCTAAACAAATAAAAATCATTATATATGAGCACACGTGAGATTATCGGTAAGTTAACAAAACAAGAAAGTGTAATTCCAATTGAAAAAAATAAGATTTCAAATACATTTGCAGTTCATATACCAAGTCCGTTAGCATCTTATTATACTCGTTTTTCTCAGATTAATAAACCAAATTCTGTATTATTGATTACAAGTAGTCCTGTGTCTTTTGAGAATATTCTAAGAGCTACAAGTAAAATCAATAAGGAAAATAATTTAAAACTTGAAGGAGCCAAAAGTGAAATTTCTTTTGCTAAAGGAAAATATAGTGGGATAAGGTTAAAGGGTATTGAGCAATTTTCTGATATTGAATCCATTCAAAAACTTTATCAAAAAGAAGGTTTTGAATTAGCTAAAGATGCTAAGATAAAGCAGGATACGAATATGATGATAAGGATTAATAAATTTTTCCATATAATTAATGAGGAGGAAGGTATTTATCACTCACCAAATAATAATGACCGTTATTATATTACTATTCCAAAACATATTAATTGGGATGAGTTTATTGATTTGACTAAAGATATTAAGAATAATGTTTCTGTAACAGGATTTGATGTTGCCAAAGGTATTTTTTATGATAATGAAGGTATAACAGAAATGATTAGAATAGTTAAACCTGATTTAACTTTAGAAATGGTTAGAGAGATAAAAGAAAAATTTTTAGATAGATTGAGTTAAGTTTTAATCAAAAAAAAGTCCAAAGATTTTCTTTGGACTTTTTTTTGGATGTGATCTATTATTATTCTTTAGAACTCTTTTTCTTATTAATTTTTATAGTAATCTTATTGGTTTTACTATCTAAATCCATAAAAATTTCATCTTCATCATGCAGAGCAGAATTGATAATCTCTTCAGCTAAGGCATCTTCAATATATTTTTGAATAGCTCTTTTTAGAGGTCTGGCACCATATTGTTTATCAAAACCCTTATCCGCAATAAAATCTTTGGCTTTATCACTTAATTTCAAATTATAACCTAAATCATCAATTCTGGCTAATAATTTTTTTAATTCAATATCAATAATTAAGTGAATAGCTTCTCTGTCAAGTGTATTAAAAACAATTACATCATCTACTCTGTTAAGAAACTCGGGAGCAAAAGTTTTTTTCAATGCATTTTCAATTACACTTTTTGCATTCGAATCTGCCTGTGCTTGTTTGGCTGCAGTTCCAAATCCAACACCTTGACCAAAATCTTTTAATTGACGTGATCCAATATTTGAGGTCATAATAATTACAGTATGTCTAAAATCAATTTTTCTACCCAAACTATCTGTAATATAACCATCGTCTAAAATTTGTAAAAGCATATTAAAAACATCTGGGTGTGCTTTTTCAATTTCATCTAATAAAACAACTGCATAAGGTTTACGTCTTATTTTTTCTGTTAATTGACCGCCTTCTTCGTAGCCAACATATCCGGGAGGAGCACCAATTAATCTTGAAATGGCAAACTTTTCCATATATTCACTCATATCAATTCTAACCAATGCATCAGAGTTATCAAACATTTCAGTTGCTAAAACTTTGGCTAACTGAGTTTTACCAACACCTGTTTGACCTAAAAATATAAATGAACCAATAGGTTTATCAGGATCTTTTAAACCAACTCTATTTCGTTGGATGGCTTTTACAACTTTTGCGACAGCCTCATCTTGCCCAATAATTTTTCCTTTTATAAGATTTGGTAAATCTTTTAAACGTTTACTTTCGGCTTCAGCAATTCGGTTTACCGGAATTCCTGTCATCATACTAACAACTTCAGCTACATTATCTTCAGTAACAGTTTCTTTATGTAATTTTGATTGTTCTTCCCAAATTACTTGTGCTTCAGCTAATTCTTTTTCTAAGCGTTTTTCATCATCACGAAGCTTGGCAGCCTCTTCATATTTCTGACTTTTTACTACTTTATTCTTAAGCTTGATTACTTTTTCTAAATCTTGCTCCAATTCTAATATTTGCTTAGGAACAATGATATTAGTGATATGAATTCTAGAACCAGCTTCATCCATTGCATCTATGGCTTTGTCTGGTAAATATCTATCAGTCATATATCTATTTGTTAATTTTACACAAGCTTTAATCGCATCATCAGTATAAATTACGTTATGGTGATCTTCATATTTATTTTTAATATTTTGAAGAATTTCAATAGTTTCTTCAACCGAAGTAGATTCTACTAATACCTTTTGAAATCTTCTTTCTAGAGCGCCATCTTTTTCTATATTTTGTCGGTATTCATCAAGTGTTGTAGCACCAATACATTGAATATCGCCTCTAGATAAAGCGGGTTTAAACATGTTTGAAGCATCTAATGAACCAGTAGCACCTCCTGCGCCAACAATGGTGTGAATCTCATCGATAAATAAGATTATATCATCATTTTTTTCTAATTCGTTCATCAAGGCTTTCATGCGTTCTTCAAACTGACCACGATATTTCGTGCCAGCAACCAAACTAGCCAAATCAAGAGAAACAATTCTTTTGTCGAATAGTATTCGCGATACTTTTCTTTCGATAATTCGTAAAGCTAAGCCTTCGGCTATAGCCGATTTACCAACTCCTGGTTCGCCAATTAATATTGGATTATTTTTTTTTCGGCGACTTAAAATTTGAGAAATTCTTTCTATCTCTTTTTTTCTACCAACAACAGGATCTAATTTTCCTTCTTCTGCAAGTACTGTTAAATCTCTTCCAAAATTATCTAAGACAGGTGTTTTAGATTTCTTACTTACATTCCCTTTTTTTGGACCTTCAAAAGGGTTCTTTCGTGGTTCATCCTGATCTCCAGGAAGAGGAAATTCAGCTTTAGGTGTTTCTTGTACGTCAATATCGTTAGAGATTTCTTTAAATACTTGCTTAACATCTTCGTAATAAATATCAAAATTATTTAGAATTTTTGTAGTAGGATCATTTTCATTACGTAGAACACATAATAATAAATGCGCAGTACTTACACTATTACTTTTAAATAATTTTGCTTCTAAAACAGTGGTTTTTAAAGCTTTTTCGGCTTGTTTTGTTAAATGTAAACTTTTTTTAGTTTTTATATCGTCAATATTAGAAACAGGATGAAGCATTTCAATCTTTTTTCTTAACTGCATAAAATTGACATCAAACGAATTTAAAATGTCATAAGCCTCCCCATTAGCTTTACGTAAAAGCCCGAGCATTAAATGCTCTGTTCCAATAAAATCATGACCTAAACGCAAGGCCTCTTCTTTGCTATAAGCAATGACATCCTTTACTTTTGGTGAAAAATTCTCGTACATATTTTTGTATTTACGTTGTAAATTTAGTAGAATTTTCTTTTAAATCATTACAAAAGTTATGAGTAAGTTTTAACATAAAACTAATTTGCTAGATAACAAGTAGATACGAATGTTAAATTGTTGATAAATTATGTTAATAATTATAGTTCTAAGACTATATGAAATATAGAATAGTTGTATATTGCTCATTCGTAAAAAAAAGAACTATAATATAAATATTAAAGATGGCAGAAGAAGATAAAATTATTCCTATTAATATTGAAGATGAAATGAAAACGGCATACATTGATTATTCAATGTCGGTTATTGTTTCACGTGCTTTACCTGATGTAAGAGATGGTTTGAAACCCGTACACAGAAGAGTATTGTTTGGCATGCATGAATTAGGTATAAAAGCTACTGGAGCTCATAAAAAATCAGCGAGAATAGTAGGGGAAGTTTTAGGTAAATATCACCCACATGGTGATACTTCAGTATATGATGCAATGGTGAGAATGGCGCAAGATTGGAGTATGCGTTATGAAATGGTTGATGGTCAGGGTAACTTCGGTTCGCCTGATGGTGATAGTCCGGCAGCAATGCGTTATACAGAGGTGAGAATGAAAAAAATATCCGAAGATATGTTAGCGGATATTGATAAAGATACAGTAGATCATCGCTTAAATTTTGATGATACTTTAGAAGAACCAACTGTTTTACCAACAAAAATACCAAGTTTATTGGTTAATGGAGCTTCGGGTATTGCCGTAGGGATGGCAACAAATATGGCACCTCATAACTTAACTGAAGTTGTTGAAGGTACGATTGCATATATTGACAATAAAGATATTGAAATTGCTGAATTAATGCAATATATCAAAGCGCCCGATTTCCCTACAGGTGGAATTATTTACGGTTATGACGGTGTAAAAGAAGCATTTCATACGGGTAAAGGAAGAGTAGTAATGCGTGCCAAAACTGTATTTGAAGAGGTAAATGGTCGTGAATGTATTATTGTTACCGAATTACCTTACCAAGTAAATGGTGCTGATTTAATGAAGAAAACAGCCGATTTAATCAATGATAAAAAGATTGAAGGAATATCAGCTGTTCGTGATGAAACGAGTCGTAAAGGAAGAAGAATTGTATATGTTTTAAAAAGAGATGCAATTCCAAATATTGTTTTAAATAAATTATTCAAATATACTGCACTACAAACATCGTTTAGTATTAACAATATTGCTTTAGTTAACGGTAAACCTGAATTACTTAATTTAAAAGAACTTATTGGTCATTTTGTTGATCACAGACACGAAGTAGTTGTAAGGAGAACAGAATTTGAATTAAAAAAAGCTGAAGATCGCGCGCATATTTTAGAAGGTTTGATTATTGCTTCTGATAATATTGACGAAGTAATTGCATTGATTCGTGCTTCTGAAAATGCAGATGAGGCTCGTGAAAAGTTAATTGAACGTTTTGATTTATCTGAAAGGCAAGCAAAGGCAATTGTCGAAATGCGCTTACGCCAGTTAACTGGACTAGAGCAAGATAAGTTAAGACTTGAATTTGAGGAAATCACAAAATTAATTACCGATTTAAAAGATATTTTAGAAAGTAGTGAGCGTAGAATGAATATCATTAAGGATGAATTGCTTGTAATAAAAGATAAATATGGAGATGATAGAAGATCAGTTATTGAGTATGCAGGTGGAGATTTAAGTATTGAAGATATGATTCCTGATAATAAAGTGGTTGTAACAATATCACATGCAGGATATGTTAAACGTACTGATCTTTCGGAATATAAATTACAAAATAGAGGAGGTAGAGGCCAAAAAGGAGTAGCAACAAGAAATGAAGATTTCTTAGAGCATCTTTTTGTAGGAACCAATCATCAATATATGCTATTCTTTACCCAAAAAGGAAAAGTTTTCTGGATGCGGGTTTATGAAATTCCGGAAGGAAATAAAACTTCAAAAGGAAGAGCAATTCAAAATTTGATCAATATTGAAAATGATGATGCTGTTAAAGCTTTCTTGGTAACCAAAGATCTAAAAGATGAAGATTATGTAAATAGTAATTATGTAATTATGGTAACCAAAAAAGGACAAACCAAGAAAACTTCTCTTGAGCAATATTCTCGTCCAAGAACAAATGGTATTAATGCAATTACAATTAAAGATGGAGATGAATTGCTTGAAGCTAAATTAACCAATGGTGAGAGTCAGATTATGATTGCTGCAAAATCAGGTAAATCTATTCGATTTGAAGAGGGTAAAACTAGACCAATGGGAAGAAATGCTTCAGGTGTTAGAGGAATTAAATTAAAAGATGATAAAGATGAAGTAATTGGCATGGTTTCAATTTCAGATACCGAAAGTGATATTTTGGTAGTATCAGAAAAAGGTTATGGAAAGCGATCTAGTTTAGATGCTTATCGTATCACAAATAGAGGTGGTAAAGGTGTTAAAACCATAAATATAACTGAGAAAACAGGAGGGTTGGTTGCTATTAAAAATGTAACTGATGAAGATGATTTAATGATTATTAATAAATCAGGTATTACTATTAGAATGGCTGTTTCTGATCTACGTGTAATGGGTAGAGCAACACAAGGTGTTAAACTGATTAATATTAAAGATAATGATTCTATTGCAGCTGTTGCTAAAGTAATGCACGAAGATGATGATGTTGAAGAATTGAATGATCTGGAAGAAGGAATAACAAAAACTGATGAAAATCATGAAAATAATGAGCAAAATGATTAATTTTGCACAAATTTTAAAAATAAGTTTAAATTTAAGAAAACGTAAAATGAAAAAACAAGTTTTAGTTTTATTAGCAATGATATTAAGTGTTGCTACTTTTGCTCAAAAAAACGAATTAAAAGCTGCAGATAAAGCAGTGAAGAATCAGGATTATGCTTCAGCGAAATCTTCTTTAACACAAGCAGAACCTTTAATTGCAAATGCTGATGAGAAATTACAAACAAAGTATTATTATTTAAAAGCAGTTACTTACACAAATTTAGCTAAAGCAGATCCTTCTGCTTATGGTGTTGCTGCCGATTCTTATGATAAATTGTTTGCTCTTGAAAAAGATATGGGTAAAACTACTTATACTGTAAAAGCTGAGCCTGAGTTGAATGCAATGATATCTGAAGTTTCAAAAAAAGGTATTGCTTCTTACCAAAATAAAGATTATAAGGCTGCTAAAAGCGAATTATATCAGGTATATAACTTAAGTAAAAAAGATACAGCATTTTTAGAGTATGCTGCAAATTCAGCTTATCTTGATAAAGATTATGATGCTGCTTTAGATTATTTTACTAAGTTAAAAGACCTTGGTTATACCGGTATTACAATTGATTATACAGCTAAAAATACAGAAACAGGAAAAGTTGAGAAATTTGATTCAAAACAACAATATGACTTGATGAAAAAATCAAAAACTCACACTGATTTTAAAGAAAATCCAACCGAATCAAAAAGAGCTTCAGTAATTAAAAATATTGCTTATGTACATATTGAAAAAGGTGATGTTGAAGAAGCAATTAATGCAGTACAAAACGCAAGAAAAATTGCTCCTAAAGATGTTAGTTTAATCATGACGGAGGCTAATTTACATATCAAATTAGATCAAAAAGAAGAATTTGCTAAGTTGATGAACGAGGCTATTGCCTTAGACCCAACAAATCATATATTATACTATAACTTAGGTGTAATTAGTGCAGAGAATGGTGATATTGAAAAAGCAAAAGAGTATTATAGAAAAGCTATTGAATTGAATCCTGATTATATTGATGCGTATATTAATTTAGGTTCAGCAATGTTAGAAGGTGATAAAGCATTGGTTGAAGAAATGAATAATAACTTGAATAATTTTGATAAATATGATGAAATCAAGGCTAGACAAGTTGATTTATATAAAGAAGTAATCCCAGTTTATGAAAAAGCGTATGAGATCAAACCAGATGATCTTGATACTGTAAGAACTCTAATGAGTTTATATGAAAATGCTGAAATGGATGATAAATTTACTGAAATGAGAAAAATTTATGAAGCAATGAAATAATTTGCTTTATACTTTTTAAAAAAGGCCCAATGAAAATTGGGTCTTTTTTATTGGTTGATATTCAAATAGTAGATATTACCACCAATACCTTTAAACTTTTCATCAGCATAGATTAAAATGGAGTCATTGTGAAAAGTTATAGCTTCTTTTTGAGTTACCACACCAAGATCAATTTCCCTAACGTCTCCTGAAAAGAAATCATCACCTTTCCAGTTTTTGAAAATCCATATTCTATTTGAACTTAATAAAGCCAGTTTATCTCGTTTTGGACTTAGCGCAGCAGAAGTAATCCAACATAAATATTTATTCCCCTCACAGGTATTAAATTTATTTACAAATGTTGCTTTATAATTTGCTGCATGTTGTCCCATTTTATATAAATGTGTAAAACCATCAAATGGTTTGGTTCTATTTTTTGTAAATAAGTATAGTTGATTTTTATAATAAACAAATGCCTCTAAGTCAAAATTTTTGATACTGTCAACTTCAGGAAATTGAAGTTGGTCTTTAAATTTGAATCTAATTATTTCGGCTTTAGCTGAGTCGCTTTTAATGTCAATTGGATTTTCAATTTTATATATTGTAAGATCCTTTCTAATGTTCTGATTATTACCAAAATCTCCTATAAAAAAATGCCCAAAATCGTTTTGTGTCATATCTTCCCAATCTATATTTTTAGCATTGGAAATAATTATTGTTTTTTTAATATTACCCAAGCTATCAATTTGATGAATTTCGGGTGTATTCCCACCATCGTTGATAGTCCAAAGTTTATTTGATTTATCAAACTCCATTCCTGATATTTCATTTAAGTCATTTGGAACTGATACAATTTTATTTTTATAAGAATTGTACACATACAAAAAAGCAGTAAATAGACATGTAATTATGAAGAGAAGAAATATATTACGTTTGTGTTTAATCATTAAAATGTGTAAAAGAGTAAGCTAATTTAATGCTTTTTTATTTTTAAAATAAAACCATAAGTATAAATATCTAGTATAAAGCATTATCAATATAGGAATTAATGCAACTGCAAAAACTTGAACTTTAAATATCCATAAAATAAGCAGTAGGTCGAGTAGTCCAAGTAGCGTAAATATATAATAGTAGTTTAGTTTAGTATTTTTAGAGATTAGGAAAGCAAAAAATAAGTTTGGGGCAAAAGCCCAAAGTATATTAAAATTATCTGCTGTGGCAGTATGATCTGTTGCAAACCATAATAGTAAAACAATAATTCCGGTAAAACCGGTAACAAAGAAAATTATAAAATCTAAAACTTTATTCCGTGTATTCTTTTTAAAATCTCTATATGTTAAACCAATTACAATCAAAGCGAGAATACTAAAAACGAGTAGGGGAGTAAATATACATTTGGGAGAATCATCATCAAAATCTAGTAATATCTGTTCCTTACGTTTTACCAATGGTTTTTCAAAAGCATTATTTTTTATCTTAACTTTTGCCAATCCTTTAAAAACATAATCCGGTAAGAACATATATTCTTTTGTGCTAGCTTTTCGGTCAATTACAGAGCCGAGAGCTAAATCAATTCCGAATTCACTCCAAGGAAGATCTTTTGTATATTGATAAACCAAATCGCGATGTGTATAGATCTTACTTTCGTATTTATTATCAAAAATTAGTTTTTTACCAAGAACCGAATCCAGAACATCATACATTTTTGTTGAACAATTATCATAAAAGAAATCGTATTTATAAGCTCTGTTTTTTGGTTTTGCATTATTTTCTAAAAACTCGAAAATTTGTTGTCTTTCATTTTCATCTAAATCTAAAACCTGACCATCTACCCATCTTTGTTCATTGTGATATCCTCTTAAGAAGTTACCAAAGTTATAAGATCTTAATTCGTATAGAAGCTTTCCTTGTGTAAATTTTAGGTAAAAATTGGGAGTATTAAAATTGAAGGTTCCGTAGTTATAAACTCTATCTAATTTATTTGGTATGTCTTGAATTCTAAAAGCGCTATGCCCAAATGTTGAGTATAACTCACCTCCAGAGCCACATGTAATTACACTTATTTCAGATTGTGGTGAAAGCTGTAGATATTGAGCATTCAGTAGAAGTGGTAACAGTATGACTAAATAAAGTAATTTTTTCAAATCTGTAAAATTAAAATTCACAATTCAAATTTAACATTATCTATATAATAAAGGAATTTTATACTTTATTTTTTTTTGCTTTTATACCTTTACTAAGCAGTAGATTTCTACTTAAGATAAGTACTATGTTTTAAAAATTATCTAAAATACTCAAAATCAATCTTTAAGGAAAATATATTAGAAAAAAGTGTCCCACTGGCACCACCAATATTTGCAAGTGCATAGTCAACCTGAATTCCTTTATATCTAAACCCAACTCCAAAATTTGGTTCGATACTTATGGAGTTGCTATCATCTATTTCGGTAAAATTTTGAAAATTATTAACACCGGCTCTTAAATAAACCATTTTTAAATAATCTAGTTGAAACCCAATAGCAGGATCAATACTTATAAATGAAGTAGAAATAAGGTCATTGGTTTCAGAGAAACGCATATTTAGATCGACTTCGGTAAGTAAACTAAAATCACGAGCAATATAAAATTGTTTTGCAACTCCAAATTGAGCTTTGGGTTTGGTTAATTCTACAGTTTCGGGTTGCTCTTGATTTTCTCCTGGAATTGCATTGCTAATTTTTTCAAATTCTTCTTTATCAATACTCCAGGCATTGAATGTAGTTGTAATATCTCTAATCATTAAACCAAACTTCCAGTTACTTTTAGTTTGATATTGCATAGCAGCATCCAAACCGAAGCCCCATGAATTTGCAAAATCACCAATTTGACGATGTACAATTTTCCCATTTAATCCAATATCAAATCCTTTAAAAAGCATTGTTCTGGCATAACCAACTGTTAAGGCATAATCTGCAGCTGAAAACAGGCTGATATTGTTATAATTAATATTTCCTTGTTTATCGATTAATTCAGTAGTATTCATAATATCATCTACTCCAAACCTAATTACTGAAACAGCAAAAGCACTCTTCTGGTCAATAGGAGTTGCATAAGCAGCATAATCATATTTACCAATACCTTGATAATATTCGGCATGCATTAATGCACCTTGATGATCTTTAACATGAACCAATCCGGCAGGATTCCAATAAATTGCATTTACATCATTGGTAGAAGCAATAACAGCTTTTCCCATACCAAAAGCATCGGCACCAACACCCAGATTTAGAAATTCATTAGAAAAACTTCGGAATGCCTGACTGTGAGTGAAATAAGAAATAAATATAAAAAGAATTGTTATTTTTTTCAATTTCAAATGCTTGATTTTGTGCAAATATAGGTATTTAATTTGTACTATATATACACGGATTATTGCTTAAATTTACTGCAAACCAAATCAAATTTCTTCACCATTAATAATTACTTTATCAATTAAATTACTTCCAAAAGCATAGGGTATAAAGTTATATGAAGGAATGTTTTTAGTAATTATAATATTAGCTTTTTTACCTTTGGTTATACTACCGTGAGTTTTTGAGATTCCCATGGCATAAGCACCATTAATTGTTGCTGCATTGATAGCCTCTTCTGGAGTCATTTTCATTTTAATACATGCTGTGGCAACTACAAAATTCATATTTCCGCTAGGAGTAGATCCCGGGTTAAAATCACTTGCTAAGGCTAAAGGCAAACCATTGTCGATAATTTCTCTAGCTGGCGTATATGGAATACTCAAAAAGTAGGAGCAGGAGGGAAGAGCAACAGGAATTGTATTAGATTTTTTTAAAGCTTCTAAATCATTAATATTTAATACTTCTAAATGATCAACACTTAATGCGTTATACTTTACTCCAATTTCAACACCTCCAATACTGTTAAATTGATTTACGTGTATTTTTGGAATTAAATTAAACTCTTTACCAGCTTTTAATATTTGTTCTGTTTGTTCCACACTAAAATATCCGGTTTCACAAAATACATCAATAAATTCGGCTAGGTCTTCTTCGGCTACAGCCGGAATCATTTTATCACAAATCAAATTTACATAAGCCTGTTTGTCATTTTTATATTTTGCAGGAAAAGCATGTGCACCCAAAAATGTTGCTTTAATTTCTATAGGAAAATTATTATCTAATTTTTTAATGACCTTCAACATTTTTAATTCAGATTCTATATTTAAACCATAACCAGATTTAATTTCAACAGCACCTGTACCTAATTGCATGATTTCTTTAATTCTTTGGGAGGCTTGAAAAAATAGCTCTACTTCAGATGTTTCTTTTAATTTCTTTGCAGAATTCAATATTCCACCGCCTTTTTTTGCTATTTCTTCATAAGATAAGCCATTGATTCTATCGACAAATTCTCCATCGCGATTACCGGCATAAACTATATGAGTATGTGAATCACACCAGGCAGGTAAAACGATTTTATCTTTTGCATTAATATTTTTATCAGCATTAATTTTGGGTAGATCAGTCATTTTTCCGAAACCAAAAATAAGATCATCTTTTAAAATTAAATAAGCATTTTTAATTGTTGGAAGAATTTTCATTTCACTACCAGATATTTTAGCAGTTTTCGAATCTCTTACTTGCAATAATTCTTTGATATTGGTGATTAAAGTAATCATAATTTATTTTTTGAATATTGCGTAAAATTACTTAAAAATAACTTTAGTTTAAAACCTTATTTTTATGATTTTTAAAAATTTATTTTTTAATATTAAATATCTAAGTATTAATTCATTACAAATTATTTTATTAAAAATATTAATAGTATGCGAAGTCACATAAAATTATGATTTTTATCAATTTTATTTTAACATTATGAAGTATCTTTGCATAAAATATAGAAAATCATGAGTAAAGCAGTATATATTGCTACCGGAGAACCGGAAAGTGGAAAGTCAATTATTACACTTGGATTAATGAGAATGATTTTGGGTCGAACCAAAAATGTAGCTTATTTCAGACCTATCATTGATGATTCACCTGAGGGAAAAAGAGATAATCATATCGATACTGTTTTAACCCATTTTAATTTAGAAATGGATTATAAGGATTGCTATGCCTTAACAGGTGAAGAGGTTATTCGTATGAAAACAAATGATCAAGATGATGAGATAATTGATGTTATTATTGAAAAGTACAAATATCTTGAAGAACGATTTGACTTTATATTAGTAGAAGGAACTAATTTTTCGGGAGAAGGTGTTTATGTGGAAATGGATATTAATGTGTTAATTGCTAAAAACTTAGGAATACCTTCAATTATTGTAAGTAATGGAAAAAATAAATCTATAGAAGAAATTGAGGCAAATATTCTTTTAGCTTATGATGAATATAAAGATAAAGAAGTAAAAGTATTGGCAGTTGTTGCAAATAAAGTTGATTTTGATTCTTTTGATGAAATTCAAACTACAATAAAACGAGCTCTTCCAGAGGAGATTTTTGTTTATACAATTCCTTTTATTAATTCTCTTGAAAAACCAACAGTTCAAGAAATTGTTGATGAATGTGATGCAAAAGTATTGATTGGTAAAAAACATTTGAATAATCAAACAGGTAGTTTTGCTGTGGGAGCAATGCAATTGAGAAACTTCATCAAACACTTGAAAGAAGATAGCTTAGTAATTACACCAGGTGACAGAGCAGATATTATTTTAAGTTCGTTACAAGCAAATATTTCTTCAAATTACCCAAAAATATCAGGTATAGTGTTAACTGGTGGATTAAAACCCGAAAAACCTATTTTAAAATTAATAAAAGGTTTGTCAAACATTGTTCCAATTATTTCAGTCAAAAATGGAACATTTGAAACTACCAATAAAATTGGCTCAATTCGTTCGCATATTTATGCAAATAATAAGCATCGTATTTATAACTCACTTAGTACATTTGACAAATATATTAGAGTAGAAGACATTGCGAAAAACCTTATTAGATATAGATCAGAAGCAATGACACCTAGAATGTTTCAATATAATTTAGTATCTCGAGCTAAGAAAAATAAAAAACATATTGTTTTACCTGAAGGAAATGATGAAAGGATAATTCGTGCAGCAGCAAGGTTAGTTGCATTGAATGTTGTTGATATTACTTTACTTGGTATTAAAGAACAAATTGCAAAAACAGCCGAAAAATTGGGTATTCCACTTAATTTTGATAAAGTTAATGTTATTAATCCAGTAGAGTCTGAATATTTTGATGATTATGTTAATACGCTATATGAATTAAGAAAACATAAAAATATTAATATGGATGTTGCCAAAGATACTATGGCAGATGTTTCTTATTTTGGAACCATGATGGTTCATAAGGGAGATGCTGATGGAATGGTTTCTGGAGCGGCTCATACAACACAACACACTATTCGTCCGGCTTTACAGTTTATAAAAACCAAACCTGGTGTTTCTGTAGTGTCATCAGTTTTCTTTATGTGTCTAGAAGATAGGGTTTCGGTATTTGGTGATTGTGCTATTAATCCAAATCCAACATCTGAACAATTAGCTGAGATTGCTATTTCGTCTGCTTATTCTAGTAAAGCTTTTGGAATTGAGCCTAAAGTTGCCATGCTATCTTATTCTTCTGGTTCATCAGGAAAGGGTCAGGATGTAGATCGTGTAAGAATTGCAACAGAAATTGTAAAAAAATCAAATCCTGATCTAAAGATTGAGGGTCCAATTCAGTATGATGCTGCGGTTGATATGAGAGTTGGTAAAAGTAAATTACCTGATTCTGAAGTTGCAGGACAGGCAAGTGTTTTGATATTTCCCGATCTAAATACGGGAAACAATACATATAAGGCTGTACAAAGAGAAACAGGTGCTTTAGCAATTGGACCAATGTTACAAGGTTTAAATAAACCCGTAAATGATCTAAGTAGAGGATGTACAGTTGATGATGTTTTTAATACTGTAATTATTACAGCTATTCAAGCTCAAGGATTATAAAATTAGATATAAAGTAAAAAATTAATATAATAGTATTTCCACTTAGTTTAGGTAGGAATGATAATTAAATCAATATGAAGATATTAGTAATAAATTCAGGGAGTTCATCCATAAAATACCAGTTAATACAAATGCCAGAAAAAGAAGTTATTTGTAGTGGTATGGCTGAAAGAGTTGGGTTAGATAATGCAAAGATTTACTTTAAATCGGATACTTATGAAGTTGAGCAGGTGATGGATATTCCTAATCACCAGATTGGTTTAGAAAAAATAACAGAATTCATATTGGATAAAGATAATGGAGTTTTGAAAAATGCAGATGAAATTACAGCTGTTGGGCATAGAGTTGTTCATGGAGGTAGCTCATTTTCAAAAACTACACTAATTAACGATTCTGTTAAAAATAAGATTAAAGAATTATTTGAATTAGCACCTTTACATAATCCTCCAAATTATGAAGGAATTGAAGTTGCAGAAAAAATATTTCCAAAAGCAAATCAAGTAGCAGTTTTTGATACTGCATTCCACCAAACAATGCCCGAAGTTGCTTATCGTTATGCAATTCCGAATAGGTTTTTAGAAGAAAATCAAATTAGGGTTTATGGTTTCCATGGCACCAGTCATAAATTTGTTTCCGAAAAAGCAGTTACATATTTGAATAAAGAAAACTCAAAAATTTTAACAATTCATTTAGGAAATGGTTGCAGCATTACCGCTATTAAAGATGGTAAAAGTGTGGAGCACTCTCTAGGTTTCGGGCCAATGAACGGTTTGGTAATGGGTACTCGTAGTGGAGATGTAGATCAATCAATTATCATGTATCTAGAAAATGCTTTGGGTTATGATATTAATGAGATAAATACTATTCTGCAAAAGGAAAGTGGCATGCTCGGTTTAACCGGATATAGTGATTTACGTGATATTGAATCAGAAGCTGAAAAAGGCGATAGGATGTGTCAATTAGCTCTAGATATGAATGCTTACCGAATTCAAAAATATATTGGTGCTTATGCAGCAGCAATGAATGGTTTGGATGCAATTGTATTTACAGCCGGAATTGGTGAAAATTCTGATGTGATTAGAAAATTGGTTTGTACCAATATGGATTATCTAGGTATTGAGCTAGATGAAGAAAAAAATAGTATTAGATCTAAGGAAATTAGAGAGATTAATACAAAATCTTCAAAAATAAAGATATTGATAATTCCAACCAATGAAGAGTTGGAAATCGCAAAACAAACTTACCAGTTGGTGAAATAATTTTTTTTATTGGATTGTATATTAGTACTATACAAATAGTACCCTTGCTAGGAATCGAACCTAGATCTAAAGTTTAGGAAACTTTTGTTCTATCCGTTGAACTACAAGGGCAAAAAGGATGTGCAAATGTAAATAAATTTGTTGATTTTTGATAGCTTCAGGGTTTAAACCTAATATTTTAAAATACCTTAATTTTATTGATTAGAATCAGTAAAATAATTGATGCTAATCATTGTTTTTTTATTATAGAATAATTATACTAAGTCTTTATGACGAATAAATTGAATAATCACTGTAAAATATTGCTTATAAAATACTAGCTACTTTATTTTTAACAACATATTATGTATGATGCAAATTTCATAGAAAAAGTTCAACAAATCATA
The DNA here is from genome assembly GCA_030625645.1 of Flavobacteriia bacterium. Lineage (GTDB taxonomy): Bacteria > Bacteroidota > Bacteroidia > Flavobacteriales > Flavobacteriaceae > Namhaeicola. The sequence continues at coordinate 23,803 of DAOUQH010000010.1, forward strand.
CTAGAACATTTACAAGATGAAAATTTTGGTGTAGATAATTTGGCTTCAGAAATAGGTTTTAGTAAGTCTCAATTATTGAGAAAAATTAAAGCTTCCACAGGAAAAACGATAAGCGAATTTATTAAAGAAACCCGACTTAAAGAGGCATTGCGATTAATAAAAGAGACTGATTATACAGCTTCAGAGATATCTTATTTGGTAGGTTTTAGCAGTCCATCATATTTTAATAAATGTTTTCATGAGTTTTTTGGGGTTACCCCTGGAGATTATAATACAGAAAATGATGAAGCTATTTTATCGGATAAAAGTAAAGAGTCAAATAGTTCTGAACCAAAAGATTCTATCTTAGAAATCAACAAAACAGAAGAGATTCAAGAAGCATCATCAAAGAGGAAAAAGTTTATTATTCCTTCAATAATACTTTTATTAATTATTGCTTTTACCTATTATTTTTACGCAAACTACACAAATAAGACAACATTTTTTAATAAAGGTGCAAATAAAAAGTCTATTGCAGTTTTACCATTTAAGGATGTGAGTCAGGAAGACACACAGTGGTTTTGTGATGGGATTACTGAAAATATTTTATTCAAATTATCTCAGATAAGCGGATTAACAGTGATTTCACGCACATCTTCTGATTCCTACAGAGAAACAGATAAAAAAATTCCTAGAATAGCAAAGGAACTAGGAGTATCTTATATTGTTGAAGGTAGTGTAACTATTCATGATGACGAAGTTAAAATTAACACACAGTTAATCAATTCAAAAGATGAGCATATTTGGTCAAATGAATATACAGATAGTTTTAAAGATATTTTTACTATTCAGAAAAATGTGGCAGAACAAATTGCAGAGCAACTTCAAATTGATTTAACACTCGAGGAACAAAAGTCTTTATCCTCATTTCCTACAGAAAATTTAGCAGCCTATAAAAATTACTTAAAAGCACGAAGTTTTGCAGAAAAGGGAACAAAAGAAGATTTTGATCTTAGTATTGATCTTTACCAGCAGTCGATTGATCTTGATCCAAATTTTGCAGATGCTTACACGGAGATGGCTTTATCTTATATTAATAATCGTAATGTGGACATTAATAACTGGAATCAGAATTTGAATAAAGTAAGTCAATTGGTTGATAAAGCTTTGTCTATCAATCCAGATTTAGCGAAGGCCTATTCTGCTAAAGGTATTTTAAATATTTACAGATACAAAGATAAAGAAGCCAAAGATAATTTTGAAAAGGCTTTAGAATTAAACTCGAATGATGCTATTGCACATCAAACTTTAGCAAATTATTATTCTAGAAGAAATTCTGAAGATTTGAATAAAGGTTTGTACCACATTAATAAAGCTGCCGAATTAGATCCGTTTTCATTACGTATTAATAATATTAAAATTAGAATTCTGTTGGAAAATGGAAAGATAATTGAGGCGGAAGAATATTTCAACAAGAAAAGTTCATTATTTTCAAATAAAGCTAAAATTAGTATTAAGAATAGGATTATTGGATTTAAGGCAAAAGCTATAAGTATTGAGAAAAAAGATTGGAATGAAGCGATTAAGTTTTATCATGATGAAATTAAAAAAGATTCACAAAATGTGTATATTTATAGTGCATTAGGAGCAGCTTATAACGGTATTTTAAATGATAAAAGTAATTTTTTAAAAAATGCTAAAATTGTTTATGAATTTGATTCGACAAACGGTAGAAATATGACATTTTATCTTAGAGCTTTACTTGATAATGAAAAATTTATAGAGACAAAAAGAATAATGGATAATAATAATTTTAAAAACTTAATTAGTGATGAACTTGAATTGGTGTTTTTATTTAATTATTATTATGAAAAAAGAGATTATGATAAGGCATTGGAAATAGCGAATAATCCGTTAATGCAGGGGCCATATAGTGTTTTAAAAGCTGTAGTTTTAGCAGAAAAAGGTGATATTAATGGTGTTAGAAAAATTTTAGATTTGAATATGATGGATAATATTTATAAAGCATCTGTGTTTGCCATATTAGAAGATAGAGATTCGATGTATTATTATCTGGAAAATGAAAAAAATATTTATCAAATTCGTGAATTCAATAGTTTAAAAGCAGCAAACCCTTATAGAAAAGAAGAGCGTTATAAAGCATTTTTAAAGAAAAACTATCTACCTATTACACATTGGAATGAGTAATCTGGAATTAATTTAAATTAAGATTTAGACTTTGATAAGATTGCTAAAATTTGTATTTTTAGTGGTCAAACAGACCATTCTTACTTTCTTTTGATAATGAATAAAACTTTTATAAATAAAGTTAAACAAATCATATTAGAACATTTAGAAGACGAAAATTTTGGTGTAGATAATTTAGCTTCGGAGATAGGTTTTAGTAAGTCTCAATTATTGAGAAAAATAAAAGCTTCCACAGGAAAAACGATAAGCGAATTTATTAGAGAAACCCGTCTTAAAGAGGCATTGCGATTAATAAAAGAAACGGATTATACAGCTTCAGAGATATCTTATTTGGTTGGTTTTAGCAGCCCTTCATATTTTAATAATTGTTTTCATGAGTTTTTTGGGATTACTCCCGGCGAATACAAGAAAAAATTTGAAAAAAAAATAATTGAAGAGGAAGCCAAGCCAAAACAAAAAAAAACTTCTCTCTTTAAACATCAAAAAAATATACTTCTGGGCATATTAAGTGTGGCTGTAATTATAATATCTTTTATTCTAATTAAAAACTCTATAAATACAAGAAAAAAAAATCAAATATATTCTATTGCGGTACTTCCAATTAAAAATCTTAGCAATGATAAAACAAATCAATACTTTGCAGATGGAGTAATGGATGATATTATGAATCATCTTTCCACCATAAAAGATTTCAAAATCATTTCAAGAACTACTATGGATCAATACCGTGAAACTCAAAAAACTGCACCTGAAATAGCAAAAAAACTGAAAGTTTCACATATTCTTGAATCCAGTATTCAAAAGCATAATGACTCTGTTATGATCATTGTACAACTGATCGATGCTAAAAAGGATAAACATATCTGGTCTCAAAATTTTGAAAGAGAGTTTAATAATATTTTTGCTCTGGAAAGTGAAATCGCTAAACAAATAGCCGCAGAACTAAAAGTAACGCTTAGTCCTAATGAAATAAAAAAAATTGAAAACAAACCAACAGATAATTTAGAAGCCTATAAACTATATTTAAAAGGTCGTTTTTTCTGGCATCAAAGAACAGAAAAAGATTTAAATAAAAGCATTTATTATTTTAACCACTCTCTTGAACTGGATTCAACTTATGTCTTGGCTTATGCTGGCCTAGCAGACGCCTATTTTATTATGGCGTGGTGGGGCTGGACCCCTAAAAATAAAGGATTTAATGAGGGAATAAAGTTTGCTCAAAAAGCACTCTCCATTAATAATGATATTGCTGAAGCACATGCAACTTTAGGAGGTATAGTTACCTGGCACAAATGGAATTGGGCGTATGCTGAAAAGGAATTAAAATTAGCCATTTCTTTAAATTCCAATAACGCTACTATTCATCAGTATTATAGTGAATTATTAAACATTTTAGGCAAAAATAAAGAGGCTCGAGAGCAGATAAACTTGGCTCTTGAACTCAATCCGTATTCTGTTATAATGAATAAGATAAACTCCTATATTTATTATAATAACTCTGATTATCAAAAAGCAATTGAAGCATATAACACAACATTAGATCTCACAGGTGGCAATTATATTGTTAGTTGGGATTCTAGGCTGAGTATTATAAGATGTTATATCCATTTAAACAAGGACAAAGAGGCTTTTGAACTTATAAAAAAAATCATTTCATTAGATACATCAGCAGATGATCTTCAATTATTTGATAAATTATACAAGGAATCAGGAATTGAAGGAGTCGTATATTGGTTTATTAATTGGTTATTAGAGAGTAAAATTAATAAAATAACCATTGCTAAATATTATGGCTGTATTGGTGATTCTCAAAATACTTTAAAATATTTGGAGAGTGCTTTTGAAGATAAGCTAATCGAAATGCCGAAAATAAAAAATTGTTCTGACTTCAATTTTATTAAAACTGAACCCAGGTATATTGCCTTACTAAAAGAAATGAATCTAGATGATTAATCAAGGCTGGAAAGATTCTATATTACTCAAACACACAATGCTTTAAAATTACAATCCATGCTTTATAATTATAATCTATGCGTTAAAATTACAACTTATCGCTTTTTAGTTGCTATGTATGAAGCAATTATATAACTTATCTTTGGTAGTATAAAAATGTAATCTATTTGTCTAATCTAAATTATATATCATGAAAAAATT
>DAOUQH010000106.1 GCA_030625645.1 Flavobacteriia bacterium
ATTAAAAAAGGTACTAGAAAGAAGATCCCTAGAATTAGTTGTCTAATTTGTTTCATAAAATCAATTTTAATTTTTAGCATTAATTTTTAATAAAAACTTGCCGTTTTTTATATTTCACGGGAGCAATGTATAAAATTAACAACCATTTAACATTGACCTAAGTCACTAAGAATCTTGCGAAAACGTTTTCGTGTTAATAACTTTTTTTACTCCAACGTTTTCGTAAAAAAATAATTTTTGTTGATTTTGTGTTTTCGTAAAAAAATACAGGAATTTTTAAAAATAAATAAAGGAATTAGCTTTAAAATAAATAAATTATATTTCAAAACGCTATTCAATATAATTTAAAATATTATTAGTATTTTTACTTTTTTAATACCATTTTCCCAAAAAAAGTTAATTTTTAGTATTTGACTCAAATTGTAAAATAAACTCAAGTGAAACAAAAAATTACTCTCAAAAAAATAGCCAAGGAATTTGAAGTTTCTATTTCCACTGTTTCAAAAGCATTAAAAGATAGTCATGAGATTAGCAATGAGCTTAAAGAAAAAATTAAAGCTTTTGCTGATTATTACCACTATAAACCAAATAGTCTAGCTCTAAATCTTCGCAACCAAAAAACAAAAACTATTGGCATTATTATTCCTGAAATTGTACATCATTTTTTTACAAAAGTGATTAGTGGAATTGAATATATTGCCAATGAAAAAGGCTACAATGTAATGATATGTATGTCTAACGAATCTTATGAAAAGGAGGTATTAAATATGGATATGCTAGCCAACGGTATTGTTGATGGTATTATCGTTTCTGTTGCAAAAGAAACCGAAGAAAAGGGGGAGTATTCACATTTCAAAGACTTAATTTACAATGGTATCCCTTTAGTAATGTTTGATAGAGTTATTGATGAAATTATTTGCAATAAAGTGATAACCAATGATATAGATGGGGGATATTTGGCTACAAAACACTTGATTAATATTGGCTGCAAAAAAATTGCCATTTTAACTACACCTGATTATGTTACCGTTGGAGCTTTGAGAAACCAAGGCTATCAAAATGCTCTAAGTGACCATAACATGCAAATAAATGAAGATCTTATTATTAAGATAGATGACAAACATGATATCGAAAAACAAATCAAAAAGGTTTTTGCACAAAAAAACCCACCTGATGGTATTTTTGCTGTAAATGAAATATATGCGGCAATAGCTATGAAAAAAGCAAAGAATTATAATATAAATGTTCCTAATGATCTTTCTGTTATCGGTTTTACAGATGGTTTGATCTCACAATACTCAACACCTTCTTTATCAACTGTAGCACAACACGGTTATCATATGGGGCAAAAAGCAATAGAACTTCTCCTAACAGAGATTGACTCTCAAGACACTGATTATCAATATGAAACAACTATCATTGAAACTGATTTAATCTTTAGAGAATCTACTAGTAAAGTTTAAGAAAAATACAATAATTAGAGAAATAAAAACCTGTAGAGTTCGGGCTTCTAGCACTATAACGTTTGCGTAATTTTATATACAAATTACTATATTAAAAAAAATATTTATATATTTGCATTGACTATAAAGGTCATTTCACACTTGCCTTTTTTTATACTTCACTTCGTTAAGCAATAAAACTTTGCTTAGCTAATTTTTTTATTTATTAAATTTTAACAGATTAGAATATACTTTCTATTTTGATAATTATAAATATCTATACAAGTGAAGAAAAGAAATCTTAGTTTTTGGGAAATTTGGAATTTAAGTTTTGGATTTCTCGGAATTCAAATGGGTTTTGCCCTACAAAATGCCAATGCCAGTAGATTATTACAAATTTTTGGTGCAGATATACACGAATTATCCTGGTTTTGGATAGTAGCGCCGTTAACCGGATTAATTGTACAACCTATTGTTGGACATTATAGTGACAGAACCTGGAATAAATTAGGTCGAAGAAGACCCTATTTTTTAACAGGAGCTGTATTGGCATCTTTTGGTTTAATCTTAATGCCAAATGCAGATATGTTTACTGCATTTATGCCTGCCCTTTGGGTTGGTGCTGGTATGTTAATGATTATGGATGCTTCGTTTAACATTGCAATGGAACCGTTTAGAGCTTTGGTTGCCGATGTCTTACCAAGTGATCAAAGAACTTTAGGCTTTAGTGTACAAACTATTTTAATAGGAATTGGTGCTGTTATTGGATCGTGGTTACCTTATGTAATGACCAATTGGTTTGGAATTGCAAATACTGCCGAACCCGGTAAAGTTCCTTTAAGTTTAACACTATCTTTTATTATTGGAGCAGTAGTTTTAATAATTAGCATATTGATTACCGTTTTTACTACAAAGGAATACTCCCCTGAAGAAATGGCTTTAATAAACGGTGATACAGTAGAAGAATCTGAAGAAGAAGCCAGTTTATTAAATATTTTTACAGATTTTAAAAATATGCCATTGACCATGCGCCAGTTAAGTTGGGTGCAATTCTTTTCCTGGTTTGGATTATTTGGAATGTGGGTATTTACAACTCCAGCTATTGCACATCATATTTACGGATTATCCCTAGAGGATACGCATAGTAGTACTTATCAAAATGCTGGTGATTGGGTTGGAATTTTATTTGGTGTTTATAATGCAGTTTCTGCTGTTTATGCCTTTTTCTTACCCGCTATTGCGAAAAAACTTGGTCGTAAAAAAACGCATACTTACTCATTAATTATTGGTGGTATCGGACTTATTTCAATCTATTTTGCTCCAAATGAAAATTGGTTAATTCTTTCTATGCTTGGAATTGGAATCGCCTGGGCAAGTATTTTGGCAATGCCTTATGCAATTTTAGCAGGATCAATTCCTCCACGAAAAATGGGAGTTTATATGGGGATATTTAATTTCTTTATCGTAATTCCTCAAATTATTAATGCCTTAATTGGTGGGCCAATGGTGAAATATATTTATGGTGGTAACCCAATCTATGCTTTAGTAATAAGCGGAATTTCCTTTTTGATTGCAGCAGCATTAGTATCAAAAGTTGATGATGTTGATGATCATATTTTAACTGAAAAATAAACTACAATGAAAGTATTTATATTCGATTTAGACGGAGTAATCGTCGATACTGCTAAATACCACTATTTAGCATGGAAAAATCTAGCAACTGAATTAGGTTTTGATTTTACAGAAGAACAAAACGAACTATTAAAGGGAGTAAGCAGAGTAAGATCATTAGAAATACTACTGGATATTGGTAACGTAGAGTTATCAGAAAACAAAAAACAAGAATTATTAGCTGTAAAAAATACCGAATATCTTGAGTATGTCAATAAAATGACATCAGACGAAATATTACCCGGAATCTTAGAACTTATCGACTTTCTGGAAGAACAAAAAATAAGTTTCTCTTTAGGATCCGCTAGCAAAAACGCACCATTAATTCTAAAAAAAGTAGGCCTGTTTGATAAATTTTCAGCCATCGTTGATGGAAATGATGTATCAAAAGCCAAACCAGATCCTGAAGTATTTAATATTGCAGCTAAAAAATTAAATGCAAAACCCGAAAATTGTATTGTTATTGAAGATGCATTAGCAGGTGTACAAGCTGCAAATATTGCCGGAATGACATCAGTTGGTATTGGAGATAAAAAAATACTAAGTGAAGCTGATTTTATATTGGCTAACACAGGAGAATTAACTATCCAATTTGTGAAAAATTTGATAGTATAGATTTTTTAATCGCTGATTATTAAGCAAATTATCCGCGAAAGCGAACTCATCAAAAAAATAAGATTATGAACAAAGATTATATTATCCCTAATGAATGGTCGATTGTAGAGGAAGGATTTCATGAAGAAAATATAACTGCATCCGAAAGCATTTTTAGTATCGGAAATGGTGCGATGGGACAACGTGCCAATTTTGAAGAAACTTATAGCGGAGAAACTTTTCAAGGAAGTTATGTTGGAGGTGTTTATTACCCAGACAAAACCCGTGTTGGATGGTGGAAAAATGGTTACCCAGAATATTTTGCAAAAGTGTTAAATGCACCAAATTGGATTGGAATTAACGTAAATATAAATGGAGAAGCTCTAGATTTGAATACTTGTAAAGTATCTCAGTTTAAGCGTAAACTCAACATGAAAGAAGGTGTTTTATATCGTTCATTCATTGCTAAATTACCAAGCGAAAATCAAATTAAAGTTAGTGCAACTCGATTTTTAAGTTTAGATTTTGATGAAGTTGGTGCTATAAAATATAGTGTTACACCTATTAATTTTACTGGTGAGGTTGAATTTATTCCGTATATCGATGCCGGAATCATGAATGAAGACACCAATTATGATGAGTTCTTCTGGGAAATATTGCAGATTGAAGAAGAAGAAAATGAAGCCTATATTTTATCTAAAACCTTAAAAACTGAATTTCAAGTTAGTACAGGTATGCGAATGACCTTTGCCTTAAATGATTTTGAAATACATTTAGATAAAGAAGTTGAAAAAAATGAAAAAAGTATCGCTTTTAAATACAAAACTAATGTAAAACAAGGTGATACATTTACAATATATAAATATGGTGGATATACACAATCCATGAATCACCCCAATGAAGAATTAATTTTTGAATGTGAAAAAGTCTTGCAAAAAGCAAGAATTATTGGTTTTGATAATCTTTTACTAAAACAGAAAGATGCCTGGGAGAAAATTTGGGAAACTGCCGACATTGTAATCAAAGGTGATGTTAAAGCACAACAAGCAATACGCTTTAATATTTTTCAATTAAATCAAACTTATTCTGGAGAAGATTCAAGACTAAATATTGGTCCAAAAGGGTTTACTGGAGAAAAATACGGTGGAAGTACCTATTGGGATACCGAAGCTTATTGTATTCCGTTTTACATGAGTACAAAAGATAAATCTGTAGCTAAAAACTTATTAGTTTATCGATATAATCATCTGGATAGAGCTATAGAAAATGCTGAAAAATTAGGTTTTAAAAATGGTGCAGCACTTTACCCAATGGTTACAATGAATGGTGAAGAATGCCATAACGAATGGGAAATTACCTTTGAAGAAATTCACCGTAATGGTGCTATGATCTATGCTATTTACAATTATATAAATTATACTGGAGATTATAACTATATTCCTGAATTTGGAATGGAAGTTATGATAGCTATCTCTCGCTTTTGGCATCAAAGAGCTACATTTTCAAAAGCCAAAAATCAATATGTTATTTTGGGAGTTACCGGACCTAATGAATATGAAAATAACGTAAATAATAATTATTACACCAATTATTTAGCTAAGTGGTGTATAGAATATACTTTAGAAAACCTCTATATTATTAAAAAAAAGTATGGCGATGATTTTAAAAGGATTATCAAAAAAACCAATATTGAGGAATTAGAGCTTAAACAATGGAAAGAAGTTGCCGATAAAATGTATTTCCCATATAGTGAAGAGGAGGAAGTATATTTGCAACAAGATGGCTTTTTAGATAAGGAATTAATTCCTGTTTCTGAATTACCAAAATCAGAAAGACCAATCAATCAAAAATGGTCATGGGATAGAATTTTGCGCTCTCCTTATATTAAACAAGCGGATGTTTTACAAGGAATATATTTCTTTGAAAATAGATTCAGCAATAAAGAAATTGAAAAACATTTTGATTTTTATGAACCATTAACAGTTCACGAATCTTCATTATCTCCTTGTGTACATTCCATTTTAGCTGCAAAAATCGATAAAATGGAAAAAGCTTATGAAATGTATTTACGTACTTCAAGATTAGATTTAGACGATTATAATCACGAAGTTCACGAAGGTTTACATATAACGAGTATGGCTGGAACTTGGCTTTCTATAGTGCAAGGATTTGGTGGTATGCGTAATTTTAATGACGAATTAACATTTGCTCCACAAATACCAAAACAATGGAAATCTTATTCTTTTAAAATTAATTATAGAGGAAGTACGATAAAAGTATACAAAGATCATAAAGGATGTAAATTCACTAATGAATCTGACACACCAGTTGATATAATAGTTCATGGAAAAAGCATAACGGTTTCTTCCAAAGAATTAGTAATGTTATAAAATCAATAAAGATTCATCGGGGTGACTATTTAAAAAATATCATAGCAATTCAATAAAAAGAAAACAGGGTGTCATTCCCATGTAAATGGGAATCTTGTTAGCCCAAAAAATAGTATTAATTAAAAAGATTCCCGCTTTTGCGGGAATGACAAGTCCATGAAAAAATTAACAACCATATGCATAGTATTTCTTTTAATTGCTGAATTTTCTTTTGCACAAACTATTCAAAAGGTAGAGCCACCAAACTGGTGGATTGGTATGAAAAACCCGAAACTGCAATTGATGGTTTATGGAGAAAATATTGCAGATTATACTGTAGATATTTCTGATGAAAATATAGTTTTAGAAAGTATTACAAAAACAGAAAATTCTAACTATTTATTTTTAAATCTAGATTTATCGAAGGTAACTAAATCAAAAACATTTGATATTATTCTTCAAAAAAAGGGACAAAAAAAACAAAGCGTTTCTTACAAATTAAACCAAAGAGAAAATAATTCGGCAAATCGAAACAGTTTTGATAGTTCGGATGTAATTTACCTTATAATGCCCGATCGCTTTGCAAATGGAGATCCAAAAAACGATTCACACAAAGATGTTGTTGAAAAAGTAAATAGAAAAGATAAAGGTGGTCGTCATGGTGGGGACATTCAAGGAATTATTGATAATTTAGATTATATAAAAGATCTTGGTGCAACAGCACTTTGGAGCACCCCTCTTTTAGAAGATAATGAACCTACTTATTCTTATCACACCTATGCACAAAGTAATTATTATAAAATTGATCCACGTTACGGTACAAATGAAGATTACAGGCGATTAGCTAATGAAATGCACAAAAAAGACATGAAACTAATCATGGATTATGTCACCAATCATTGGGGTTCAAAACATTGGATGATTCAGGATTTACCAACCAAAGATTTCATCAACCAATGGCCTGAAGGGTTTAGAAGAAGTAATTATAGAATGACAACACAGTTTGATTCAAACACTTCTATTACTGATGCAAAAGGTTGTATGAATGGCTGGTTTGACACTACCATGCCTGACATGAATCAGCGTAATCCATTACTTTTAAATTATATAACTCAAAATGCAATTTGGTGGATTGAATATGCCGGTTTAGATGGTTTAAGAGTTGATACTTACTCCTATAATAACAAAGAAGGTATTTCAAAATGGACCAAAGCAATTACCGACGAATATCCTAATTTTAATATTGTTGGTGAAGTTTGGATGCACGATCAAGCACAAATGGCATATTGGCAAAAAGATAGTAAAGTTGGTGCTATTCAAGGATTTAATTCGCATTTACCTAGTGTAATGGATTTTACTTTATATGATGAAGTAACTGGTGTTTTTAATAAAGATCAGGCAAGTTGGAATGATGGAATGATTAAAATTTATGATAATTTTGTAAATGATTTTCTATATCCAAATATTGATAATATTCTAGTTTTTGCAGGCAATCACGATACCAACCGTATTAATGAAATTTACCAAAGTGATATTAATAAATATAAACTGGTAATGACCCTCATTTTAACAGTGCGTGGAATGCCACAATTATATTACGGTGATGAAATTGGCATGTTAGGTAATAAAGATAAACATGGTGATGGAGATATTCGTAGAGATTTTCCTGGCGGCTGGCAAGGAGATTCTCAAAATGCTTTTACGCAAAAAGGCAGAACGAAAACACAAGAAGAATATCAT
>DAOUQH010000016.1 GCA_030625645.1 Flavobacteriia bacterium
GCATCAATAAAAACCAAATCGAACTTTTTATCAATTTTAGGAATGATTTCCAATGCTTCACCAATATGCGATATAATTTGATCTTTATAAATAGAAGCATTAAAATACTTTTTCTGAAGTATTGCCAGTTCTTCGTTATGATCAATGGTGTGTAAAGAACCTCCTTTTTGAATTCCCTCTGCCAAACACAAAGCAGAATACCCAGTGTAAGTGCCAATTTCTAAAATATTCTTAGGATTTACCAATTTTGATATCATTGACAAAACTCTACCTTGATAATGTCCACTAAGCATACGGGGTATCAAAGCTTTTTGCCATGTTTCACGATTTAACTCTTGAAGTAATTCAGGCTCATTTTCTGTATGCTCTACGGCATAATCATCTATCTGTTTTAGTAAAAACTCCATAAAATATCTTACATTAGTAATTCAAATCAAAGATATAAAAAAAGCAGAGGTTATTAAACTCTGCTCCATAAAACGAAATACTATTTTTAATTATTTTTTTGAAGCTTCCTTAATTTGACTTTTTAATTTTTGATCCATTTCTTTTTTATCTTTTTCAAGTAATTTATCATTTGCTAAACCACTATCTAAATAATCTCCCAACATTTTTGATACATAAGTATTTTGCTTTGAATATGCTCTGCAATGTTTGCACATCATTAAATGTAATTTCAATTTAAAAATTTCCATTTTTGAAGCTTCCCCATATTGATCTTTATCGGAAATTGTAGTCGCCTCATCACAAGTTATCATTAATTTTTTACTCATTATAATATCAATTTTTAAACCAGGTATCTTCTATACATTTTCTCAATTGTACTCTTGCTCTATGTATGATTACCCATAAATTCGACGAACTAATATCTAATTCATTTCAAATTTCTTCGGTTTCATATCTTTGCTCCGTTTTTAACAAAAAAACCAATCTATATTTTTCTGGTAAAGCAGAAACACAATTATTTATAGCATCTTTTAACTCTTCATTTTCAATATTTGTTTCAGCTTCATTAGCCCAAGTTTGAGGGACACACTCTTCTATCCAGCTTCCTTTTCTATCTTCATCATTATAAAAGCCCATTCTTACTTCTTTTTTCCCTTTAGCAGAATTGATTTTTCTATAATGATCTATCACTTTTCTTTTTAAAATAGAAATCAACCAGGTTCTTTCAGAAGCCTGCCCTCTAAAACCATCCTTTCCTTTAAATCCTGAAAAAAAAGTTTCTTGCACCAAATCCTTTGCCAAATCATGATTATTTACACGAACAACAGCATAATTAAAAAGATAGTCTGCATAGAGATCTACCCATTTATCAGGTTGTAAAATGTTTTTTGAAGGATTTGACATGTAATCTTTTGTTTTCTTAATTTAGGTAAATGTACCTAAAAAGAGAGATACCTACAAAAGCTACTTAAAATAATCTGATGGAAAGATTTATACAACATAAAAAAAGACCAATATGGTCTTTTTTTATGTTTGTAATTATGAGAAACAATAAACAGATTCAATCAAGAATCATTATCCTTCTACTGTTGTTAGTGATCTATTGTATTCATAGTTCATTCTGGTAATATCTATTAATTGAACTTCTTGCGGGCAAACCATAGCACATGCACCGGTATTTGTACAACTACCAAAACCTTCATCATCATGCGCATTTACCATAAAAACAACACGTTCTGCACGTTCTACTTTTCCTTGAGGTAGTTTTGCTAAATGTGCAACTTTTGCAGATAAAAATAAAGCTGCAGATGAATTTTTACAAGTAGCCACACAAGCTCCACAACCAATGCAAGCAGCACTATCAAAAGCACTTTCGGAAATATCATGATGAATTGGCACCGTATTCGCTTCAGGTGCTATACCTGTAAACGAAGAAATATAACCACCTGCCTGAATAATATGATCCATAGAAGTTCTATCAACTTTTAAATCTCTTATTACTGGAAATGAATTCGCTCTAAATGGTTCGATTGTAAGTGTGTCTCCATCAGAAAAAGAGCGTAAATGCGTTTGACAAGTAGTATAATGTTGCTCAGGGCCATGCGCCTGACCATTAACTACTAATGAACATTGCCCACAAATTCCTTCTCTACAATCATGATCAAACTCAACGGTTCGTTCACCTTTTATAGCGAGTTCCTCATTTAGCATATCTAACATTTCTAAAAAAGACATGTCAGCGCTTAAATCTGATAATTTATACGTTACTAATTTACCTTTTGCTTTGGCATTATCTTGTCGCCAAATTTTTAGTGTTAACTTCATATTATTTAGTATTGAACCCGCCTGCCGGCTAGATATGTATTGAGTATTGAGAAGTGAGAATAAAGAGTTCTCACTTCTCAATGCTATTATTTATAACTTCTTGTTTTTACTTCTATATCGTTAAATTCTAACTCTTCTTTATGCAATTTCCAATCTTTACCTTGCATCCATTCCCAAGCAGCAGAATACATATAGTTTTTATCATCACGAACTGCTTCTCCATCTTCCGTTTGGTATTCTTCACGGAAATGTGCACCACAACTCTCTTTTCTGCTTAAAGCATCCACAGCCATCAACTCGGCTATTTCTAAATAATCAGCTAAACGACCTGCTTTTTCTAACTCGGAATTTGGTCCTTTATCATCTCCTGGAATTGCTGCATTTTCCCAAAATTCTTTACGTAATTTTTTAATTTCTTCAATAGCCCAAAGCATCCCTTTTTCATTTCGAGACATCGCTACTTCTTTGAACATTACTTTACCCAAACGACGATGTATTTGATCAACTGGCATTGTTCCTTTAATAGATAACAATTTTTCAACTTGATCCTTTACTGCTTTTTCAGCTTCATCAAACTCTGGAGTATCTGTAGAAATTTTACCAGTACGAATTTCATTTGATAAATAATTTGAAATTGTATTAGGCAAAATAAAGTTACCATCAACTGAGGCCTGTAAAAGTGAATTCGCACCTAAACGATTCGCACCATGATCTGCAAAATTTGCTTCACCAACAGCATACAGCCCTGGTATAGTAGTTTGTAGTTCATAATCTACCCATAAACCTCCCATAGAAAAATGCGCTGCAGGAGATATTTTCATTGGCTCCTTATAAGCATCAATATTCGTTATTTTTCTATACATGGTAAAAAGGTTACCATAACGCTCTTTAATAGTATCAACACCTAATTTTGCAATAGCAGTTTTAAAATCTAAATATACTGCATTTTTTAAAGGACCTACACCATGTCCGGCATCCATTCTTTCTTTAGCTGCCCGTGACGCTACATCTCGAGGTACTAAGTTACCAAATGCAGGGTATCTTCTTTCTAAATAATAATCTCTGTCTTCAGTAGGTATATCTCCCGGTTCTCTGTTATCATCTTTCTTTTTTGGAACCCAAATACGTCCATCATTTCGTAAAGATTCTGACATTAAAGTCAGTTTTGATTGATGTTCACCTGCTTGTGGTAAAGCTGTTGGATGAATTTGTGTCCATGATGGATTCGCAAAATATGCTCCTTTTTTATGAGCTCTCCATGTTGCAGAACCATTTGAATTCATCGCCAAAGTAGAAAGATAAAATATCTTACCAAATCCACCTGTACCTAAAACAACTGCATGAGCCGAATGACGTTCAATTTTACCAGTAACCAAATCTCTTACAATTACACCTCTGGCTTTTCCTTCAACTACAACTATATCTAAAATTTCATGACGACTATATTGCGTTAGAGTACCCTGCTTAACCTGCTTCATCATAGCCTGATAAGTAGCTAATAAAAGTTGTTGTCCTGTTTGACCACGCGCATAAAATGTTCGGGAAACCAATACACCTCCAAAAGAGCGATTGCTTAAATAACCACTGTATTCTCTACCAAAAGGGACACCTTGTGCGGTCATGTGATCAATTAAATCAACTGAACATTCAGCCATTCTGTAAACATTAGATTCTCTAGATCTATAATCACCACCTTTTATTGTATCATAAAACATTCGGTAAATACTATCACCGTCATTTTTATAATTCTTTGCGGCATTTACACCACCTTGAGCTGCAACCGAGTGAGAACGTCTTGCCGAATCTTGAAAGAAAAATGTTTTTACATTATATCCTAATTCCGCTAATGATGCAGCTGCACCACCACCTGATAATCCTCCTCCAACAACAATAATATCGATTTTCTTACGATTTGCTGGATTTACTATATTTGTTTTATCAAGATAATTTTGCCATTTATCTTTTAAAGGTCCTTCCGGAGTTTTTGCATTAAGAGCCATAATTATTTTTTATTTGAAGTAAATGATGATAGGAATAATTGCGTATAAAACTGTCATAACCAAAGCGAAGCACAAAGCTATATACTTAATGACATGCATTGCGTTTTTTGAGTAAACCCCCAACGAACGATGTGCACTTTCTATACCGTGAACTAAATGAAAACCTAGTGCAATAATTCCAATTTCATAAAGTATTACCACCCATTCTTGTTTAAATGTTGCAACAACTAATTGGTATAAATCTGGTTCAGTTCCTAGTACTTTATATTTCAGCCAAAATTGCGCCATATGAATTACAATAAAAATCCCAATAATAGATCCAAGTATTCCCATATTACGTGAAATCCAAGAACTGGTAGAATTATCGGTTACTTGATATTTCTCCCCTTTTGCTTTATTATTATTTAATGTAATTAATAATGCATCTATCACATGAACAGCTATTGCAGCATATAAAACCCATGCTACAAGAGTAATTGGCCAAAAATGCACCAAAAAATGTGAATAAGCATTATACATATCGTGTGCACTTTCTACACCTCCCCAAAATTCAATAGGGAAAAAAGTGTCTGGTATTATTAAAATCAAATTCCCAATAAGATGAATTACTAGAAAGAAAATAATGAAAAGTCCTGTGATTGCCATCAAGTTTTTACGCCCAACTGATGTTTTAAATAATCCTTTTTTAAATGCCATATGGCTATTTTTTTAAATTTAGTGTACAAATATAAAAGTGTAATCTTCTATCAAGCATGATATTTATCAGACTATAATAAAAATTGCTATTAATAATCCGTCTAAATTAGAGAATAAAAACCATTTTTTACAAATTATAATGATTAATTTTAACATTTACCATCTCCAAAAAAAGTTAAATTAAAAAACTCTTTTGAGATGAATATTTAAAGAGTATCTAGTTTGAATTAGATATTTTCTTAGATCGGTACCGTTAAATGTGTTTTATTTATTACTTTTAAAAAATTAATCTACCTATTAACTAGAACCTATATAATCATGAGAATGCGAGGGAATTTAAAATTACGTTTAATAATTGGAGCAGCAATTATTCTATTTTCATATGTTAAATACTGTTCGAGAACCGATACAAACGAATTTACCGGTAAGAAACAACATATATCATTATCTACAGAAGAAGAAATTGCAATTGGCTTACAAAGTGCTCCTCAAATGGCACAAGAATATGGTGGACTACATCCAGATCAAGAAGCTCAAGCTTTAGTTGATAAAGTAGGTAATAAATTAGTAAATAGTAGTGTAGCTAGAGAAACTCCATATCAATATGATTTTCATTTACTTCGAGACCCTAAAACCGTTAATGCTTTTGCTTTACCTGGCGGACAGGTATTTATTACCATGGGTTTATTTAAACGTTTAGAAAATGAAGATCAACTTGCGGGAGTTTTAGGGCATGAAATAGGCCATGTAGTAGGAAGACACTCTGCCGAAAGAATAGCAAAACAAGATCTTACTAGAGGTATAATTACAGGTGTTATGGCTGGATCAGATGTTGGTGGCGGACGAATGGCTGCAATGGTAGGGCAATTCATAAATATGAAGTATGGTAGAAATGACGAATTAGAAAGTGATCAATTAGGTGTAAAGTATATGATTGATGCTGGATATAATCCATACGAATTCATCGAAGTAATGCGAATACTTGATGAAGCTTCTGGTGGTCAAAGTGTACCTGAATTTCAAAGTACCCATCCAAGTGGTCCACATAGAGTTCAAGAAATTGAAGCAGCAATAAAGGCTAATGGTTATGTAAAATAAAACCTGTTAAAATATTTATTTTTCTTTATTATAGATTGGTAAAAGAAAAAAAGATAATCCGCCAAAAAACAAAATCATTATAGTTTGGGCAGTCCACATAATCCAACCAAAAGCCAATGCTGGATTTTTTTCAACACCATATAAAGTAATTGCACTTGCAACAAATATTGGGTAAGACCCTAAACCGCCATTGGTTAATGACATACTTAAACCTCCAGCTACAAATCCTACAATTATCGCACCAATAGGTAAATTTGAGGTTTCTGGCAATGCAAATGTTACAACATAAAACATTAAAACATACATCAACCAAATGAAAAGTGTATGAAAAAGAAAAGCCCATTTCTTTTCCATTTTAAAGATACTGGTAACTCCTTGAATTAATCCAAAAACAAATTTTTGAACTTTTTGAATAAAAGGATTTTTAGATTTTCTTAATAATTGGATAAATAGAATAATAAAAATAATTCCTGTAATTATTATATACCATATGTTGATTGTAGAATTTTCACTATCTTTAAATAAGTAAGATGAAATCAATTTAGTTTGTAAAAAAAATGCCATTGTAATAATGCTGAGTAACATGATAACATCGGCAACTCTTTCTGAAATGATTGTCCCTAATGACTTTTCAAAAGGAATATTTTCATATTTAGAAATTCCTGTTGCTCGTGCAAATTCACCTGCTCTTGGTATAATTAGATTAACTAAATAACCAACTAAAACAGTCATTATTGAATTGGGAAATTTAGGCTTATATCCTAAAGGTTCTAATAAAAAATGCCAACGATAAGCCCTAGATAAATGACTTAAAATTCCCAAAAATAAGGATAAAACTACCCACCAATAGTTTGCGTTTTTAAAAGAATCTTTAATTGCCGCAATATCCGATTCTGACAACCGTGATACTGAATACCAAATTAAAGAAACTCCCAATGCTATTGGGAGTGCAGTAAATAATAATTTTTTAAAATTTTTATTCAAAAAATTAGCTTAGTGTATTATTGGTTTCGTTTGGGAAAATTATAGATGGCTTAAAATTCTTAGCTTCTTCAAATTCCATAGATGCAAAAGCGATAATAATAATAATATCTCCTTTAGCAACCTTTCTTGCAGCAGGACCATTTACAATAATATCTCCAGATTTTCTTTCGCCTTTAATAACATACGTTATAAAACGCTCACCATTATTAATATTTACAATATGAACTTTCTCTCCTTCAATAAGATTTGAAGCATCCATTAGATCTTCATCAATTGTAATACTTCCAATATAGTTCAAATCAGAGGCAGTAATCGAAACTCTATGTATCTTAGATTTTACAACTTCAATATTCATTTTAATCAAATTTTTAACAATGCAAATATAATTAATTTAAGGCTATATTATCAATTAGTCTAATAGTATCTGCATAAACAGCTATAAAACCTCTATATTTTTTTTCCTTATCTTTTTTTGTAGCCGACTTAAGAGTTTCAACATCAGCTATATCAAAATACTCTAAATCAAAAATAGGATTATTTTCAAAAGTACTTTTTACCATCTTTTTAACATATTCAATATCCTTTACAGGGAATTGTTTTTGAGCCTTTAATAAAGTCTGGTAAATTAATGGCGCCGCTTTACGTTGCTCTTTTGTCAGACGAGAATTTCGCGAACTCATAGCCAAACCATCGTTTTCTCTATATATCTCACAGCCAATTATATTTACTTCAATATTTTCAATTTCTACCATTTTTTTGATAATCTGTAATTGCTGAAAATCTTTTTCGCCAAAATAAGCATTTGTTGGATTTACAATTTCAAGTAATTTTTTAACAATTGTTCCAACTCCATCAAAATGACCTTTTCTAAAAGCACCTTCCATCACTTTTTCTAATCCACCAAAATCAAACTCATGAGAGTTTAATTCATTTTGATACATTTCTTTTATGGAAGGGACAAAAACTATATCACATTTTTCTGACTCTAATAAATTTAGATCCTCTTGTAATGTTTGAGGATATTTATCAAGATCCTCTTTTTTATCAAACTGTGTAGGATTTACAAATATGCTTACAACTGTAATTACATTTTCTAGCGAAGCTCTTTCTAAAAGTGATAAATGACCTTGATGAAGAGCTCCCATTGTTGGAACAAAACCGATTTTATTATTTTTATCGATATTTGATAAAAAGGATTGTAAAGAATTTATTGTGTTGAATACTTTCATACTAGCTGTTAAATATTGTTAATTAGGGTTCAAACTTATTAAAAACAACTTAAAATTACATATATTTTTGTAATTTTGCACCATCTCAAAAAGAAACGATTAATGAAAGATAAGAGAATTTTATATATTTCTTCGGAGTTAACTCCTTATTTACCTGAAACTGAAGTATCAAAAACAGCATTTGTTGTACCTAAAGCAATGCATAGCCAAGGTGTACAAATAAGAATGTTTATGCCTAGATTTGGAGTGATAAATGAAAGAAGACATCAATTGCATGAAGTGATTCGTTTATCAGGTATGAACTTAATTATTAATGATTTAGATATGCCTTTAATTATCAAGGTTGCATCAATTCCTAAAGAAAGAATGCAGGTATATTTTATTGATAATGATGAGTATTTTAAGCGTAAAGCTGTTTATACTGATAGTGATGGGAATCTTTTTAAAGACAATGATGAAAGAGCAATTTTCTTTGCGAAAGGTGTTATTGAAACAGTAAAAAAATTAAAATGGGCTCCAGACATTATTCATGTTACTGGTTGGATGGCTTCTTTAGTGCCATTATATCTTAAAGAATACTATAAAAATGACCCTTTATTTACCGATAGTAAAATTGTAACATCGATTTTTGACAATCAATTTGACTCAAGTATGGATAGAGATAAATTGACTGAAAAAATATTATTTGATAAGATTCCAAGTGAAAAATTAGATTCATTAAAGAAAATTGTTGACAGAACTGGTATGCTAAAAATTGCCATAGAGAATTCAGATGCGGTTATTAAGAGTAGTGAATCTTTACCTGATGAATTACTAAAACATTTGGATAAATTAGATTTACCAATTTTAGAATTTCAATCACCTGAAAATATCGCAGATGCTTTTGCAGATTTTTATTCAACCAAAGTCTTATCAATAGATAAATAATTCAAGATAATTTTATGTTTAAAAAAAATATAAACATTTTTAAAAATGTTATAGTTGTACTATTGTTGTTTTTTGGAATAGCTGCTTGTGAAAAAGATATTGAAGATATTGGTGTTGACCTAGTTGATAATGGTATCTTTAAAGTTGGAGATTCAAGTGTTGAGATTGTAGCTTATAATATTAATGTAAATGCATCAAGAGTAGATAATAATGGCGAAAAAATTCCTGGATATTTAATGGGAGTTAATGATGATACAAATTTTGGATATCTAAATAGCACTTTAATTTCGCAATTACATTTACCTGGTTTTGGAGCTGATTTTGGAGATAATCCGGTTTTTGATTTAGCTGTTCTTGATATTCCATATTTTACAACAAAAGATGATGAAAATATTGTACTAATTGATCCTGTCTCAAAAGACACTTTGATAGTGCCAAGTTTTCAGTTAGATTCCATTTACGGAAAAACAGATCTTGAATTTCAAGTTAAGATATCCGAATTAGAAACATTTTTAAATACTCTAGATCCAGAAGATCCAACTAAAAACAAGGAGTATTATTCTGATAGAGATTATCAAATATCCAACCAAATTTATTATGGTGGATTTACACCTAATAGAAATGATACAGTTTTATATGTAGAAAGAAGGCATTTAGATGATGACCCTTCAGTGATCAATGATATCGACACTATTAAAACTTTTACAGTTATCAATAATGACTCGGTAGCAGTACCAACAATGAAATTTATTTTAGATGATAATTACATTCAAACGCATTTTATAGATCAAAATGGATCTTCTTATTTTGATAGTAATGACAACTTTATTCGTTATTTTAAAGGAATGTATATAGAGTCTATTGGAACAGAT
Organism: Flavobacteriia bacterium; assembly: GCA_030625645.1. GTDB lineage: Bacteria > Bacteroidota > Bacteroidia > Flavobacteriales > Flavobacteriaceae > Namhaeicola. The sequence continues at coordinate 10,078 of DAOUQH010000016.1, forward strand.
GGAAGCTTAATCAATATACCTGCCTCTAATGGTAAAATGACCATTTATTACACCAATGAAGAAACAAAAGATGAAGCAGAAGGTGAAGACCTAAATGGCAATGGCATTACGGAAGAAGAAGGTGTATTAGTAAAAGTAAAACAAAAAATGATTTTCCCTATGATAGGAGTTAAATCTGCAAAATACGAAAGAAATTATGCTGGTAAACCTATTGAAAATGCAATTTTAAATCCCAATACCGTAGATGGAGAAAAAAGATTATATGTTCAAAATGTAGCAGGATCTGAAGCTATAATTAAACTATTCACCAAAGAAAGTTTAAGAAAATTGAGACTAAAAGGCTGGTTGATCAATGAAGCTAATTTAGTTATAAACATTGATAGAACAGTATCTTCTGATGATGTACCAAAAAAACTTTTCTTATATAAATATGAATCAAGTTCTGTAATGGATGATTATTTATTTAAAGGACCCGAAGTATTTGGTGGTAGTCTAGAATATGCAAAAGATAGCACACCAAAAAGTTATAAATTTAAAATTACTAAATATATTTCTGATGTATTAGCTGATGATGGTGATCAAATAGAGCCTGTTGATCTTGCATTAAAAGCTTTTATGCCAACAGATGTTAGTACTATTAATCCAAATGACACTATCGTTAGCAATTATGGCTGGGTTCCTAGAGGAGTAGTTCTTTACGGAAACTTACCTAAAGAAGAAGAAAAAAGAATTAAATTAGAAATATTTTATTCAAAATAAATTTCTAACTTACATCCCGAAAATAAACCCTGATGATTAGCAGATTTCTCAACTGTAAAATAATAATCAGGGTTTATCGTTAAATAGTATAACAAACTTTAAAAACTCAAATAAAATGTGTGGAATAACCGCTTACATTGGCTACCGCGATGCTTATCCAATCATAATTAACGGATTAAAACGACTTGAATATAGAGGCTATGATAGTGCCGGAATAATGCTTTACGATGGTGAGAGTATTAATCTTTCTAAAACAAAAGGAAAAGTATCTGTTCTTGAAAACAAAGTAAACAAAGAAATTTCAGATAACGGAACTATAGGAATAGGACATACTCGTTGGGCAACCCATGGAATTCCAAATGATGCAAATTCACATCCCCACTTATCACAATCGGGTAATTTATCTATTGTACATAATGGTATTATTGAAAATTACAATTCTCTTAAACAAGAACTTGTTGCTCGTGGTTACAATTTTCAAAGTGATACAGATACTGAAGTATTGGTTAATTTAATTGAAGAAATTAAAATTACCGAAAATGTAAAATTGGGTAAAGCAGTTCAAATAGCTTTAAATCAAGTAATCGGTGCTTATGCAATTGCTGTTTTTGATAAAGAAAAACCCGATGAAATGATTGTAGCAAAATTAGGAAGCCCAATTGCAATAGGAATTGGTAAAAATAATGAAGAATTTTTTGTTGCTTCTGATGCTTCACCTTTTATTGAATATACCAAAGATGCCATTTATTTGGAAGATGGAGAAATGGCAATTATCAAAAAAGGAAGAGATATTAGAATTAGAAAATTGAATGATGATTCTGTAATTGATGCCAATATTCAAGAATTACAATTAAACTTAGAGCAAATTGAAAAAGGTGGTTACGAACACTTTATGCTTAAAGAAATTTACGAGCAACCACAAGCAATTATTGATACCTTAAGAGGGAGACTTTTAACAGAAGAAGGAATAATAAAAATATCAGGACTTGAAAATAACATGAAGAGATTCCTGAATGCAGAAAGAATAATTATTGTAGCCTGTGGTACTTCGTGGCATGCAGGTTTGGTAGCAGAATATATTCTTGAAGATTTCGCACGAATTCCAGTTGAGGTAGAATACGCCTCCGAATTTAGATATAGAAACCCAATTATTACCGAAAAAGATATTGTAATTGCAATTTCACAATCTGGTGAAACTGCTGATACACTCGCTGCAATAAAGTTAGCAAAATCAAAAGGAGCTTTTGTTTTTGGTGTTTGTAATGTAGTTGGATCTTCTATTGCCAGAGAAAATGATTCGGGTGTTTATACACATGCTGGACCAGAAATAGGTGTAGCTTCAACCAAAGCATTTACTACTCAAATTACTGTTTTAACTCTAATAGCTTTACGATTGGCAAGAGCCAAAGGAACCATAACAAGTGCTAATTATCGTTTGCATTTACAAGAATTAGAATTAATTCCTAAAAAGATTGAAAAAGTATTAAAAACTGATAATCATGTAAAAGAGATTGCAAAAAAATACCTGCTTTCAACCAATTGTTTATATTTAGGAAGAGGGTATAATTTTCCGGTAGCTTTAGAAGGAGCTTTAAAATTAAAAGAGATTTCATATATCCACGCCGAAGGTTATCCTGCTGCCGAAATGAAACATGGACCTATTGCTTTAATTGACGATAGAATGCCAGTGATTGTTATTGCAACAAGTAAAGGTCATTACGAAAAAGTTGTTAGTAATATTCAGGAGATTAAATCAAGAAAAGGAAAAATTATTGCCGTTGTCACGGAAGGAGATACAGCTGTTCGAGAAATCGCCGATCACGTTATTGAAGTCCCAGATACCGAAGAAGCTTTAACTCCATTATTGACTACAATTCCTTTACAGTTATTATCTTATCATATAGCTGTAATGCGTGATTGTAATGTAGATCAACCAAGAAACCTTGCAAAATCGGTTACGGTGGAATAATAATTCTTATCTTTACTCACTATAAAGACAAATTAATAATAACAAACTAAACTTTACAATATATGAGTTATAGAGACTACAATGCAGATGGTAAAATCGATGGAGATTTTGAAACTTATCATGATAACGGTCAATTATACCAAAGAGGTGGGTACATAAATGGTAAGAAAAATGGATTTTTTATTGAATTTTTCGAAAATGGAACCATGAGTGTAAAAGGTAATTTTATAAATGGTCTTGAAGATGGTGATTTTGAGCAATACTACGAAGATGGAAAATTGAAATTCAAGGGTAAATTTAAAAACGGAAAAAAGATTTAATACGCCTTAATATTTTACTAAAAATCTCTAAAATAGAATATATTTTAGAGATTTTTATTTGTACTGTTGAATCAACTCTCCAATAAAAAAAATTGAGTCCACTCACGGGGTGACTTGAAGTCGCCTCGTGAGTGGAAAAATATTCTGATAAATAAAATAACTTCTAACCTTTATTTCCTAAAAAAAGAATTTCATTACAAACTACCTCGGTAATATATTTTTTATTTCCATTGGCATCATCCCACGAGCGAGAAGTAAGTTTACCTTCAATAGCAACTTCTTTACCTTTTGCTAAAAAACTCTCTACAAGTTCGGCTGTTTTGTTCCAGGCAATAATATTATGCCATTCCGTTTCTTCTATTTTTTCACCTTTGGCATTTTTATAATGATCATTAGTTGCCAATGAAAATTTTGCTAATTTCTTTCCTGATTCTAATGTTTTAATTTCAGGGTCCATTCCTAAGTGCCCGATTAACTGTACTCTGTTTTTTAAATTATTCATCTTTTAAAATTTTTAATCTGACTTACTCAGATTTGTTAATACTAAATTATAGTTTGGTTATATCGATTGATTTAACACTGCAAAGATGACTTAGCCTGCAAATCATAGTCGGATATTAACCGCTTACTTTCGAATGTAATTGAATGTAAACGTTTGTAAACGAATAATTTTAACTATATTTACTTGATAATTACACCACTATAATATGGAAAATCAAAATTGTATAGAATGCGGTGAACCTGTAAAAGGCAGAAGCGATAAAAAGTTTTGTAATGATTATTGCCGAAATGCATATAACAACAATATAAATAAAGAAAATAAAAACCTGATAAGAAACATCAATAATAGGCTTCGAAAAAATTTGAATATTTTATCGGAATTAAATACTTCGGGAAAAACAAAAATTACACGAACAAAATTAATTGATTATAATTTTGATTTTAATCATTTTACTTCTATTTACACAACAAAAACAGGTAATGTTTACCATTATGTTTATAATCAAGGATATTTAAAACTAGAAAATGACTATTATTTATTGATAAAACGCGAATAAATAGGCTTAAATTTATGTATTTTCTTAATAAATTTGCATTATATATCAAAATCCGTGAAATGTTTTGCGTTTTTTTGCTGTTTTGAAAATGTTTTATAAATTAGCAAAAAATTGATAATTAATAAATTAATACAATAATCATGAAAAAAATATTACTCGTTTTATTAACAATATTTATTTTTTCAGGAAAAATCTTTGCACAAGAACCTGAAAGGATGAGTATCCATCAAGAGCAAATACTAAAACACAGCTCTAAAGAAAAAATTGCCAGTAAATTTGACCTTAGCGGAAAAGGTATCATTCCTTTACAAAAATCACAATCAAAAGCCTTATCAAAAGTAGTTTTTGGTTTTTTACCAGATTGGGAATACAATTCTGGAGCTCATAATAATATGCGCTACGATTTATTATCTCATCTTGCTGTTTTTAATTTTTTAGCCGATAGTGATGGTAATTTATCTAATCCTTCTAGTTGGCCTTGGACAGATGTTATCAATGCGGGGCATAGCAATGGCACTAAAATAATTATGGCTGTTACTAATTTTGGTGGATCAGAAGGTGCTGTAGCTGTCGCTGAAAAAATTATGACTGACGCTACTTCTAAAGCTAATTTTTTTAATAATATTAAAACTATTATTACTACTTATCAATTAGACGGAGTTAATATTGATTTTGAAGGTTTAACTACTGATCTAAGAGGTGATATTCTAAATAACTTTATGAAAGAGTTAACCACATATATTCATACAAACTTACCAGGTAAAGAAGTTTCTTTTGACGGTCCAGCTGTAAACTGGGGTGGATGGAAATTAAAAACTTTAACCGAAAATGTTGACCATCTATTTATTATGGCGTATGATTATAACGGTGGATTTAGTGATTTTTCAGGTCCCGTTTCACCATTAGTACACCCTGTCTCTTGGCAAAAAAGTGTAACACATTCTTTAGATAATTATTATAAAGAAGCAATTACTGCTTATCCAGAGAGGATAGTTTTAGGTGTACCTTATTATGGTAAACATTGGAAAACAGTTTCTGGAGATTCTGGTGCTGCTGTAGATCCTAATAAAGAAACTGGTTATGTTGGTTCTACTTTTTATAGAGATGATGTTTTAGAAGCGCCAACTAAAGGTGGTATTATTTGGGAAGACGATTATATGTCACCAAGATACAAATGGCAAGAAGGTAGCCAATGGCATCAAATATGGACAGAAAGTGAAAAAAGTTTAGGTATGAAATACGATCTTGCTATTGCAAGGGCAATTGGTGGAGTTGGTATTTGGGCATTAAATTATGATAGTGGTCGTACAGAGTTATGGAACTTGATTAATACTAAATTTGCAAGTGGATCAGGAACAATTCCTAGTACACCTAGATCAGCTGCAGCTATTAGAAAAGATGCTACAACAATAACTGTCGTTTTCCAAGCTGGAAATGATGCTACAAGTTACGAAGTATTACAAAGTACAAATAATATTGACTTTAGCGTAGTTAAAGAAGATTCATCTTTAGCTATTGATATAACTGGCTTAACCCAAGGTGAAGTTTATTATTTTAAAGTACGATCTAAAAATAGCACTGGTGTTTCTACTGAAACTGAAGTTATTGCAGCAATGCCAAGTGTAAATAAATCGGAATTTTTAATTATTGATGGTCTTTCAAGAAGAGACTTTGATGCTATTACACAATATGATATTCCAATGACACAATTAGGAAGATCTTTTTCAAATGCTTCTGCTGATGCGGTTATCAACGGAATTGTAAATCTTAAAAATTATAATTTTGTTATTTGGATGCTTTTAGACGAAAGTAGCTCCCAAGATACTTTTAACAAAGAAGAACAAGCAAAAGTAAAAGAATATATTGATGCAAATGGTGTATTTATCGTTTCAGGATCTGAAGTTGGATGGGATCTTATTGCAAAAGGAGATGCCCAAGACATAGCTTTTTATGAAAATTATTTAAAAGCAGAATATATTGAAGATGCTCCTGCGAATACTAAAGACACCTACTATACTGTAAAAGATACTGGTAATAAAAAATATGTATTTGATGATGGATCACATGGAATCTTAAATATTAGTTGGCCTGATGAGATCAAAGCAAAAAATGGTTCATCAACTTCTTTTACTTATGATGGATATACCGGCTCAGGTGTTGCAGGTGTAAGTTACCAAAACGGAACTGGTGGAGTTGAATATATGGCTTTTCCAATTGAGGCAATTTATAATGATACCGAACGTAAAGATCTTTTAGATTATTTATTCAGCAAATACAGCAGCCTATTATCTGTAGATGATTCGTTTATTAAATCGAATATTGCTTTATATCCAAATCCAACAAATGGTTTATTGAAAATTTCAAACCCAAATTTTGTAGAGATTAACACAGTAGATGTTTATAATATTTACGGACAAAAATTAAAAGCTGATTTTCAAAATAACACCATTAATATTAGCAATTTTACAGCAGGAATTTATTTGGTTAGAATTGAAGATATCGAGGGTAAACAAGGAACTTTTAAAATTATTAAGAATTAATTATTCTATAATTTAAAATACAATTAATCTGCTCTAGTTTTTAACTAGGGCAGATTTTTTTTAATACAAACTGTAATCCCTTTTTAATAAACAATTCACTTCTACCTCACAATCTAAATTACTCAATTCTTTTTTTGTAACAATTCTTATCATACTTCGTCGTATTATAAAAAATTTAATGACTCGACTTTTAACGATACTTGTTTTAATCATAAATATTTCTGTCTTCTCTCAAAACAAAAGTGTTATCTCTGGAACTATTATAAATAAAGAGAATCAAGAATCACTCCCTTTTACATCTATCTCTTTAAAAAACCATTCTGTAGGAACGATTAGTAATGAAAATGGCGTTTTTGATTTTTATATTCCGAAGTCAATGCGAAACGACACACTTGTCATAAGTTTTATTGGTTTTAATTCTTATGAGATTCCTGTTTCTTCCGCTAAAAGCGAATTAAAAATAAATCTTCAACCAAGTAATAATGTGCTTGACGAAGTAATTATAAGTAGTTTAAATCCATTAGATTATATTAAAAAAGCTTTAGAAAATATTGAAGATAATTACCCTCAAAATCCATATCAAACACTAGCTTATTATCGTGAGAAATTTATTGAAAACGGAGCAATAATCAATAAAGAGGAGGCTGTTTTTAAAACATACTATCCAAGTTCAACTGATTCTGCTAAAAATCAACACCAACTACTTTTATACAAACCAGAAGAAAATCCACAACAATTTCAATTTATGCGTGAGTGGTTTGAAAAAAAACAAGATAAAAGAAGAAAAAAAGCGATAAAAAAAGGGGGAGATTTTGAGGAAGAAGAATTTAATAGTGATATTGATATGGATTTAGGCGGACCAGAATCGGTTATAAATCTAGACATAAACAATAGTAAAGAAAGAGGGAATTATCTAAAACCAAAGCATTTTAGCAAATATGAGTATACCTTTGGAGAAGAAACCTCTTTAAACGGCGAAGTATTAATAAGTGTAAATTTTAAAGCCAAAAAGAAAATTGAATATCAAAAAGACTGGGGTAAAATATTGATTCATAAAGATACTTATGCTATAGTTTTAATTGAAGAAACTGGTAAATTTAGTATTCCGTTTATTATTAAACCAATTCTTTTTACAGTTGGATTAAAGATTGGAAATCCTACCTTTAGTAAGGTTATTCAATATCAAAAATATAATAATATTTGGTATCCAAAATTATTTAGGTGGGATGCAAAAATCAACCTTACAAAACGAAATACTTTTGATGCTAACGAGAATTCAGAGATTAATATTGGTCAGGTTTTTTCTATAAATGAGATTAATTCTGATGCAAAATTAATTCCTACAGAAAAACTATTTAAATCTGATAAGGAAATGGAAAATCAAGAGTTTAATGATATAAATATTTCTTGGGATATAATAAATGTTATAAAAGATTGAAGTTAATTTATTTGATTGAATTGCACAAAAACCTAAAAATATTCCTACATTTATTTTCTAATTCAATTAGTAAATAAATGTTCAAAAACAAAAAATATACCTCAGCACTTTCTTTTTTAATTATTATAGCAACCATTTTTTGGAGTATCAATTCCTTAATGCCAAAAAAGTATACAAATTTAGATGTACCAAAAACTGAATTTTCTACAGAAAGAGCTCTTGTACATTTAAAAGAAATTACAAAAAAACCTCATTTTGTTGGTACAGAAAATCATACAGAAGTTAGAAAATATATAATATCGGAATTAGAAAAGCTGGGCTTAACGGTAGAGGTTCAAACCCAAGTTGCCATTAACAGAAAATGGCGTGGTGGTACAAATACCAAAAATGTTTTAGCAAAAATAAAAGGAATCGAAAATGGTAAAGCATTACTTCTACTATCACATTATGATTCATCACCTCATTCTTCCTTTGGAGCAAGCGATGCAGGAAGCGGAGTTGTAACAATTTTAGAAGGAGTTCGTGCTTATTTAGCAAAAAATCCTAAACCTAAAAATGACATAATCATATTAATTACCGATGCCGAAGAAATTGGTTTACTAGGTGCAAATGCATTTGTTAATCATCATCCTTGGGCGAAAGAAATTGGGTTGGTTTTGAATTTTGAAGCACGTGGAAGTGGTGGTCCAAGTTACACTTTAATGGAAACCAATGGTGGAAATAAAAATTTGGTAAAGGCTTTTAATGATGCAAATCCGAAATATCCAGTTGGAAATTCTTTACTATACAGTATTTATAAAATGCTACCTAATGATACTGACTTAACTGTTTTTAGAGAAGATGGTAATATAAATGGTTTTAATTTTGCTTTTTTAGACGATCATTACGATTATCATTCGGCATTAGATACTTACGAAAGATTAGATAGAAATACTTTACAACATCAAGCAGATTATTTGATGCCACTACTCAATTATTTTGCAAATACTAATCTTGAAAATCTCAACGCAGAAGAAGATAATGTATTTTTTAATTTTCCTGGGTCTGTTTTTATTAATTATCCTTTTTCTTGGGTTATACCTATATTTATTATAGTTTTTATTTGGTTTTTGGCATTACTTTTTATCGGTTTTAAAAATAATAACCTTTCTGTAAAAGAAGTTTTTACTGGATTATTTATCTTTTTATTTCCTCTGATTTTATCAGGTTTTTTTACCTTCTTTGGATGGAAATTACTTTTAGAAATTTATCCTCAATACAAGGATGTTTTACACGGATTTACCTATAATGGAAATTATTATATCACTGCTTTTGTTGCTTTAACACTTGGTATTAGTTTTTGGATTTACAAAACCTATTTTAAGACTTTTAAAGCTGAAAATTTAATTGTCGCGCCAATATTTATTTGGTTACTTATTAATGTAGGTGTGGTTTTATATTTACCCGGTGCAGGTTTTCTTATACTTCCAGCTATTACCGGATTACTTATTTTAAGTATTCAATTATTTTCTCAAGAAAACGAAAAAAATAAAATAATATTATTTTCATTTTTAGTAATTCCAATTCTATTAATTTTCTCGCCATTAGTACAAATGTTCCCTATTGGATTAGGTTTGAAAATGACTGTAATAAGTTCAGTATTTACTGTTTTGATATTCGGAATTTTAATTCCAATTTTTGCATCCTATAAAGAAGTGAAAAGTTTGGCAAAATTATTTTTTCTAATATCAATTCTAGCGTTAGTTTCTGCCAATTTTACCTCAGGATATTCAAACGAAAGGAAACAGCCAAATAGTATTTTATATTTTTTTGATGCAGATAATGATCAATCATACTGGGCAAGTTATAACACTAAAGTGGATGAATTTACCGAACAATTTTTAGGAGATGACCCAACAAAAGGTAGCTTTACAAAAGATATTACAGCAAGTAAATATGGAACAAATTATAAATTATATAAAAAAGCAAAAAAAGCTACTCTATTAATCCCTGAGATTATAATTTCAACCGATACTGTAAATGGAAATGAGCATATCGTTAATCTAAAAATTGTTCCGAAAAGGAAAATAAACAGAATAGAATTGATTAGCAAATCACCAATTCATTTTAAGGAATTTATCGTTAATGGAGAATCTTTAAAACTTAAAAATGGAGAAGAATATATTTTTAATACCGAGAAGTCAAACCATATTTTAAGTTATTATTTTACAGATAAAAATGAATATTTAGATATAAAATTTACAATTCCTGTAGGTGACAAACCTGAATTGGAAATTTTTGAAGTTTCTTATGATCTTTATACAAATAACAAAATAAAAGAAATTAAAAATATAATTCCAAGAAATGAGATTATGATGCCAATGCCTTTTGTTCTTAACGATGCCGTTGTAATCAAAAAAAGAATTGATTTAAAGAACTCTATGTAGGGTAAAAGAAAATGTAGATCCAACACCAACATCACTTTTTGCATAAACTTCTTGTTTATGTGCTTCTATAATATGTTTTACGATAGCCAATCCTAAACCGGAGCCACCTTGCTCACGAGATCTACTTTTATCCACTCTAAAAAATCGTTCAAATATTCGCAATATTTCCCCATCGGGAATTCCAATTCCATTATCAGCTACACTTACCTTAAATTGTGTTTTGGAGAAAGAACGAACACTAACAATAGTTTCACCATAGTTTTTACCGTAATTAATAGAATTTGAAATAAGATTGATTAAAACTTGTTCGATTCTTTCTTTATCGGCTTCCACAAGAATTGGAAAATCATAAGCCTTATCAAATTTTAAGCTAATATTTTTCTTTCCTGCTTTAATTTCGAGTAGATCAAATACATCAGAAACTAGCTTAATAATATTAAACGACTCGAAATTCAATTCCATTCCAGATTCCAACTTAGAGATCATATCCAAATCTTTTACAATAAAGTTTAATCTTTCAATACTTTTATTGGCTCTATCAAGGTATTTGAGTTCCATTTTCTTATCGTCAATTGAGCCATCCAAAATAGTTAAAAGGTATCCTTGAGCAGTAAAAAGCGGTGTTTTTAATTCGTGGGAAACATCTCCTAAAAATTCTCTTCTAAAATCTTCTCTTGTATTTAATTTTTCAATTTCTTTTTGTTTTAAATCGGCAAATTCTATAATACGATGAAAAAATAGTTCGAAATCTGCTTCTAGATTTTCCTTGCTAAAATTTGTTTTATCTACTAATAATGATGACTTAAGAACTTTATCAATCTGATTGTAAATAAAAGCTTTTACACTCGATTTTATTAAAAAAAATATGACTATAAAAAATATTAATATAAATATTATCAATTTTTTAAGATCAAATGTATAACTCATTAATAAAGAATAAGAAGACAGCATTATCATCAAGGCAATGATAATTAACAAAGATATTTGTAAAGTAAGTTTATGTAGTTGCTTAAATTTCAATAGAGCTAAATTACAAATTTATATCCAACTCCTTTAATTGTTTTTATATAATCCTCTCCTACTTTTTCTCGTAGTTTTCTAATATGCACGTCAATGGTTCTACTACCTACAACTACGTCTTGTCCCCAAACAGTTTGCAAAATAACATCTCTATTAAAAACCTTATTTGGTGTGCTGGCTAAGAAAGATAATAATTCAAATTCTTTTCTGGGTAAGGTTAATTTTTCACCATCCTTTTCAACATAATATTCTTCTCTGTTTATTTTTAGTCCGTCAAAAATTAGATTTTTATTTCCTTTATCACTCTCTTTAATTCGTCTTAATAAAGCCTTTACTTTACTTATCAAAACTTTAGGCTTTATTGGTTTTGTAATATAATCATCAGCTCCTGCATCAAATCCAGCCATTTGCGAATAGTCTTCACCTCTTGCAGTAAAGAAAACAATTAAAGTATCTTTTAATCCTTTGGTGCTTCTAATTTTTTCACAGGCTTCAATACCATCCATTTCCGGCATCATAATATCTAGTAAAATTAAATGTGGTTGAATAAATTTTGCACTTTTCACACCTTCTTTTCCATCTGTAGCCTTAAAAACCTGATATCCTTCTTTTTGCAGATAAAATCCTACAATCTCAAGTATATCAGGTTCATCATCTACAAGTAATATTTTTATCTGTTCTTTTTTCATAATACAAATTAAATATATTTCAAAAGTAATTAAAAATACTACTCCTTTATTGACTTTACAATTATTTAATATGGCTACACTTACCTTTTCTTGACTTATAGTCAAATTCGAAATAACAAGCTCTGAGTATTCAATTAATTTTAATGTTTACTTTTTTATTTAAAATACATTAACAATAAAACAGCAAGCAACATGGAACTAAAAAATATACTTTTTCTGGATATTGAAACTGTACCGCAAGAATCTTCATTCTCTAATTTAGCAGAAGAAAAACAAGAATTATATACAAAAAAAACACAATACCAACGTAAAGAAGAATATACCGCAGAGGACTTTTATGAAAGAGCTGGTATCTGGGCTGAATTTGGTAAAATTGTTTGCATTTCTGTTGGTTTTTTTGACAATAACACTAACAATCTAGCTTTTAGATTAAAATCTTTTTTTGGTAAAAATGAAGTACAATTACTAAATGACTTTAAGAATTTGTTAGAAAATCATTTTAACCAAAAACACCATGTTCTTTGTGCTCATAATGGAAAAGAATTTGATTTTCCATATATAGCCAGAAGAATGATTATTAACAAAATAAAACTTCCCGAAAAACTAAATCTATTTGGCAAAAAACCATGGGAAGTTCCTCATTTAGACACACTTGATCTATGTAGATTTAACTTTTAATATATAAAAATATCCATCTTCTATAATTTCTAAATTTTCATTCTCATATTTCCCTAAATCCTTCAAGTACATATTTAAATCAATATTATACAGTTTATTATCTTTTCTTTCAACTACAACATCCTCAATATACTTATCTATTAATTTAATCCTATTTCTCTCTCTCTTTATATTGTATTCATTGTTTAAATCTAACTTCAACAATTCTATATAACCCTCAATACTTTCTTTAACTTCTCTTTTTTTCTCTTCGTCCTTAATTTTCTCAATTTCATTACTAATTTCCAGTTTATCTTCTTTATATTTTTTATCTAATTTTTCAATAATATCTTCATCAATTCCCATCTCTATAAGTTTATCAAGTTTTTTTAAAAAATCATTAATAATCCTTTCTTTCTTATCTTCTAAAACCCTTCTAATTCCCTTAAACCTTTCTTTTGAACCCAATTCTTTATCATATCTTTTTTTGTAGTCCTTCTTTAAATCTTCACTTTCGTGTAAAACTTGAAATAAACCATCCCAAATAACCTTTTCTAATTTATCAATA
>DAOUQH010000042.1 GCA_030625645.1 Flavobacteriia bacterium
TTTTTTTATTGTTTTGAGGAGTGAGAGTTTGACTATTTTCATACCGGTTATAAGTCAAGCCCTCACTCAAGTTTTATTCAGAGTTTTACTCACAACAGTTATATTCACCCTGTGAGTAACAAATCTAAAACTCCTCTGAAATTTTAGTCAGGGCTTCGCTAATAATCACTCTTAAAATAGCGAAACCCTGACTCCTTGTATATTCATCTGATGACTCTCTCCACTACGGCTGTTAGTCATCTGATGAAAAGTTATAAGACGCTTTTCACCTCGTAAATAAAAATAAACCAGTTTTATTTTTCCTCGGTCATATTTTTCAAATTATCTTTTGCCAAAACAAAATCAGGTTGAATCGTCAAAGCTTTTTTATAAGCAATTTTTGCAATATCATTTTTATTCAGCTCTTGAGCAATCAAGCCTTTTAAATACTGAATAGCAGCTAATAATTCAATTTGTTGATTATAATTTTTATTTATAGAATAGGTAACTTTATATTTACCAGAGTCATTAAGTTTTTCAACTTGTTGAATCAAGGTAAATGCTTCATCAAATTCTTTAGTATTAAATTTTAATTTAGCTAAAGTATAACCGTAATAATTATTATTTGTTAAGTTAAATAACTTTTCATACGATTCTATTGCTTTACCGTAAGCACCTAAAGTTTCTAAAGAAACTGCTTGCATTTCGAGCATTTCTTTATTTTTAGGATCTCTTTTTAATACTTCATCAGTAACCATAAAACAAGGTGCATATTTTCTTTCCGAAAAATAAACATAAGCCAAGCTATCTTTATAAGTGCTCGAATTCCCTTCTAATGCAATAATCTTATACATACTGGTTTTTGCAACATTTGCATCTCCATATAACTTTGCTTGTTTTAAGATCTGCTTTTCCATAGCAATTCTTTCGTGTTTTGCATTTTGTGCAATTCCTGATATATAAAATAAAAGTGCTAATACTACAATTAAACTATTCTTCATTTCTTTGTTTTTAATTGGTTTCAAAAATATTCATTTTTATCTTAATGAAAACATAAAATAACTAAATAATTAGTTATTTTTGTATTATAAAATTAAATTATTTATCATGAAAAAAATATTAGTTTTTTTATTTGCATTAAGTTTATTTACTTCATGTAATCAAAATAAAAAAGGAGAAAAACAAACAGAAACTGAAAAAACACCTGTTTTAACTGAGTTACAAACCAGATCAAAGAATTTATTTGGTGAATTGCCATTGGTAGCGACCGATGATAAATATTCTATTACCGATGAAAAGGTTGCTTTGGGAAAAGCTTTATATTTTGATACAATACTATCAAAAAATAAAACACAAAGCTGTAATACTTGTCATAATTTAGATACATACGGAGTAGATAATTTATCATTCTCTCCTGGTGATGCTAAAGGAACTTTGGGCGGGAGGAATTCACCAACCACTTTAAATGCTGCTTTACATATTTCCCAATTTTGGGATGGTAGAGAACCAGATGTTGAAGCGCAAGCTGGCGGACCGGTTTTAAATCCTGTAGAGATGGGTATGCCCGATGAAAAAACAGTTGAAAAAAGACTTGCAGAAAGTGAAAAATATCCGCCATTATTTTCAAAAGCTTTTCCTGATGAAAAAGAGCCTATTACTTACGATAATATGAAAAAAGCAATTGGTGCTTTTGAACGTAAATTGATTACACCATCTAAATTTGATGATTATTTAAAAGGTGATGATACTGCACTAAATGATAAGGAAAAAGATGGTTTAAAACTTTTTATTGATAAAGGTTGCATTACTTGCCATAGTGGAAATGCTTTAGGTGGTAATATGTATCAAAAATTTGGATTATTTGGTAACTACTGGGAATTAACTAAGAGTGCGAAAATAGATAATGGTAGGTTTGATGTAACTAAAAATGAAGGAGATAAATATATATTTAAAACACCTTCTTTACGTAATATCGAAAAAACATATCCATATTTTCATGATGGAAGTGTAAAAAATCTTAATGAAGCTGTAAAAATTATGGCAAAATCTCAGCTAGATAAAGATCTAACAGATGCTGAAGTTGAAAGTATTACAATCTTTTTATATTCCTTAACCGGAGAAGTTGCCGCTGAATATAAAATGTAATTTTGAATCAAATTAAACAAAAATGCCCAATCTTATGATTGGGCATTTTTGTTTGGTAATTGTTTCTCATTGGGTTTATAATTGATTAAATCAAACTTGAGCGATAGCGTAACTATTTTTTATAGAGCTTAGATTGATAATCAGGGTTTCGCTATTTTAAGAGTGAGTATTAGCGAAGCCTTGACTATAATTTTAATGCGTATTAGATTTGTTACTCACGGGGTGAATATCTTCACAACGGTTATATTCACCCTGTGATTTGAACTTGGTAAAAAAACTCATCCAATGATGAGTTTTTAATATATTATTAAATCTTATAGATGTATCACTTCATCATAAGCATCAGCCGTTGCTTCCATTACTGCTTCACTCATTGTTGGGTGTGGATGGATTGCTTTTAAAACTTCATGACCAGTTGTTTCTAACTTTCTACCTAAAACGGCTTCAGCAATCATATCAGTTACTCCTGCACCAATCATGTGACAACCTAGCCATTCACCGTATTTTGCATCAAAAATTACCTTTACAAAACCATCTTTTGTTCCTGCTGCAGATGCTTTACCTGAGGCAGAGAAAGGAAATTTACCAACTTTGATCTCAAGACCTTTTTCTTTTGCCTGAGTTTCGGTTAAACCAACACTTGCAATTTCTGGTGAAGCATAAGTACATCCAGGAATGTTTCCATAATCAATAGTTTCAGTATTTAAACCTGCAATTTTTTCCACGCAAGTGATACCTTCAGCAGAAGCGACATGCGCTAATGCCGGACCAGGAACAATATCGCCAATAGCATAATAACCAGGTAAATTGGTTTGATAAAAATCATTAACCAAAATTTTATCTTTATCGGTTACAATTCCAACATCTTCTAATCCAATATTTTCAATATTTGATTTGATACCAACAGCTGATAAGATTATGTCAGCTTCTAAGATTTTTTCACCTTTTTTAGTGTTAACAGTTACTATAACTCCATCACCAGAGGTATCAACTTTAGTAACACTAGAATTAAGCATTACTTTAATTTTTGATTTTTTGAATGAGCGTTCAAATTGTTTTGAAACATCTTCATCCTCTAATGGAACCAAATGAGGTAAGAATTCAACGATAGTAACTTCGGTGCCAATTGTATTATAAAAATGTGCAAATTCAACACCAATAGCTCCAGAGCCAACTACAATCATTTTTTTAGGTTGCTTAGGCAAAGTCATTGCTTCGCGATAACCAATAATTTTTTTACCATCAATTGGCATAAATGGTAATTCGCGAGCGCGAGCGCCTGTTGCAATAATAATATGATCAGCACTGTATTCGGTTACTTTATTATTAGCATCAGTTACGTCAACTTTTTTACCTGATTTTATCTTTCCAAAACCATCAATAACATCAATTTTATTTTTTTTCATTAAAAATTGAACTCCTTTGCTCATACCTTCAGCAATACCACGACTTCGTTTAACTATTGCATCAAAATCTTTGTCAAATTCTTTAACACTTAATCCATAATCATCTACATGTTTTAAATAATCGTAAACCTGAGCACTTTTTAATAAAGCTTTGGTTGGGATACATCCCCAGTTTAAGCAGATTCCACCAAGATTTTCTTTTTCTACAACAGCAACTTTAAATCCAAGTTGCGATGCTCTAATTGCGGTTACATATCCTCCAGGACCGCTACCAATAATGATAATATCGTATTTCATAGTTAATCAGTTAATTATATTTAAAAAAAATGTAAACAGCAAATAGCTGTAAGAGTTCGCAAATTTAACTAAATTTTATTGCTTTTGCCGGACTTATTTTGCTAACGATATAAGAAGGAATTAAAAGCATTAATAAGCATAAAACTAAAGTTCCTATATTTAAGATGAGAATATGCTTTAAATCTAGATAAACAGGAGCTTGGCTAACATAATAATTTTCGGGATCTAATTTTATAAAGCCAAAATGTTTTTGTAATAATAATAAAGTAATTCCGATAAGGTTACCCCAAAACAATCCTTTTCCTATTAGATAAATAGCATTGTACAAAAATATTTTTCTAATACTCCAATTGTTATTTCCCAAAGCTTTTAAGATACCAATCATTTGTGTTCGTTCCAGAATTAAAACGAGTAAAGCGGTAATCATATTAATTCCTGAAACTAGAATCATAATTCCGATAATTACAGCAATATTAGTGTCAAATAATGCTAACCATTCGAATATTGCTGGATACTTTTCGGAAATTGTAACTGCATTTAGACTAGAATCAATATTACTGTAAATTTCAAATCCAGTTTTGTCTAGCTTGTCAAAATCTTCTAATAAAACCTCAAAACCACCAACTTCATCTTTTTTCCATTTGTTTATTCGTTGAATATGTTTGATGTCACCAACAATAAAGCCTTCATCAATTTCATTAAATCCAGTATTGAAAATTCCGGAAACTATAAATTTTCTTGAATTAGGTGATTTGTTAGGATTATCTTTTACAAAAAACATATGAAAAGTATCTCCAGTTTCTAATTTTAGTTTTTGTGATGTGATTTTTGAAATTAGAACTTTATTAGATGCTTTTTCGTTAAATCTTGGAATATCTCCTTTTTCTAAATAATCTTTAAAAAATGACCAATCGTAATTAGAATCAACACCTTTTAAAATAATTCCTTCAAAATCATTTGGAGTACGTATAATTCCTGCTATTGTAGCAAAAGGTTGTACTTTTTTTATATTATCAACCTCTTTAAATTCAGGATAAAAATCCTGATTAATAGAAATCGGATTTACAGTAACTTTAGAATTATTGGCATCGTAATAAGAGATTTGAACATCTCCATTAAAACCAGAAATTTTTTCTTTAATCTTTTTTTGCAAACCAACTCCGGTTGCAACCGAAAATAGCATTACGATAATACCAATAGCAATTGCTAGAATAGAAATTTTAATTATAGGAGAAGATACGCTATTTTTGCGTTTCTTTGCAGATATTATCCGTTTTGCTATAAATAACTCGTAATTCAAATTATATGAAAAATTTAATTCACTTCAAAAGTAAGTATTTAATCTTAGTATTTATACTATTATTAAATTATACAATCAACTATGCCCAAACCAATAATAAAGACAACATAATTACAGCAGCAAACCAAACAGAAAAGTATCTACCTCTATTACAAGGTAAAAGAGTTGCAGTTGTAGCCAATCAAACTACTGTGATTTATAAAAATGGTACAAATGCCCATGTCCATCTTGTAGATTCATTACTTGCATTAGGTGTAAATATTGTCAATGTTTTTGCACCAGAACATGGATTTAGAGGAAAAGCAGATGCTGGAGAGCAAATTTTAGATGATGTAGATGTTAAAACTGGTTTACCAATTATATCATTACATGGAAAAACAAGAAAACCATCACCAGAGATTCTTAAAAATATTGATATAATTATCTTTGATATTCAAGATGTTGGTGTACGTTTTTATACTTATATCTCTACAATGAGTAATGTAATGGAAGCTGCTGCTGAAAATAATGTTCCTGTAATGGTATTAGATCGTCCAAATCCAAATGGTCACTTTGTAGATGGACCAATGCTTAAAGTTGAACATAGATCGTTTGTTGGGATGCACCCTATACCATTAGTTTATGGGATGACAATTGGTGAATATGCTAAAATGGTGAATGGTGAAAAATGGTTAAAAGATGGAGTTAAATGTGATCTAACCGTAATAAAATTAAAAAACTATACACATAATAGCACCTATAGTTTACCAGTAAGACCTTCACCAAATTTACCTAATGATAAGTCGATTAATTTATATCCTGGCTTAGGATTTTTTGAAGGAACTATTATCAATGCTGGTCGAGGAACCGAATTTCAATTCCAAAGATATGGAGCTCCATTTTTCCCTAAAACTGATTTTAATTATACTCCCAAACCTAATTTTGGGTCAAAGTATCCAAAATTTAAAGGTCAATTATGTTATGGTGTAGACTTAACTAATACCGAAAGATTAAGTAAAGTAGATATAACAGCATTGATAGATGCATATAATAAAACGCCAAAGGATAAGAAGTTTTTCGGATCAACATTTACAATTCATGCTGGAAATTTAGAATTTCAAAAGCTAATAGAATCAGGAATGAATGCTGAAGAAATTAGAGCAACTTGGCAAGAAGATGTTGAAAAGTTTAAAATAATTAGAAAAAAGTATTTGATTTATAAATAATCTGTAAGTAATCATGACTTTTTAGATAATAAATGAATCAGGATTTCACTTGAAGTGAAATCCTGATTTTGTTATAAATATTTATTTCTCAAAATATTGTAGTTTTACATTCTAAACTTAAAATGAAATGAAAAGATATATTTCTCTACTACTGGTTTTGTTTTTAATCAGTCCTGCTTTTTCACAAACCAAAGAACAATTAGATATTCTTGATAAATATTATCAAAAATCATTAGACGAATGGCATATTCCTGGGATGGCAATTGCAATTACAACCGGTGATAAGATAATTTTTAGCAAAGGTTATGGTTATGCAAATTTAGAAAAAAAGACAAAAGTAGATGGAAATACACTCTTTGCTATTGCTTCAAATTCTAAGGCATTTACAGCAAGCTCAATTGCTAAAATGGTAGAGCAAGGTAAGTTAAAATGGAATGATAAAGCAATAGATTTTTTACCTTATTACAAGATGTATAATGATTACACTACGCAAAACACAACCATTGAAGACCTTATGACTCATAAAAATGGATTAAAAACCTTTAGCGGTGATCTATTGTGGTATGCTACAACCAAGACTCCTGAAGAGATAATTCAAGGGCAGCAGTATTTAAAACCTGTATATGAATTCAGAACCAAATATGGTTATTCAAATATTGGGTACTTATCTGCGGGAATGGTTTTGGAAGAAGTTATAGATACATCTTGGGCTGATTATGTAACAGATCATTTTTTAAAACCATTAAAAATGAATAGAACTTTAATCTCTACAAATCAGATTAAAAATGTGGATAATGTTGCAACACCT
This sequence comes from Flavobacteriia bacterium, assembly GCA_030625645.1. Taxonomy (GTDB): domain Bacteria; phylum Bacteroidota; class Bacteroidia; order Flavobacteriales; family Flavobacteriaceae; genus Namhaeicola. Next base: position 7,141 of record DAOUQH010000042.1, read on the forward strand.
TATTTTTATGAAAATGGAAAAAATTATGCTTTAAAATGGGTAAACTGGGATAATGTTGCACCTGCCGGAGCTTTGATTTCATCAGTTAATGACTATTCAAAATGGTTGCAGCTTAATTTGAATGAAGGGACTTTAAACGGAAAAACCTTTTTTTCTAAAAAATCATATAATGAATTAACCACTCCACATGTTAATTTTAGTGTTGGTGATAATAGTGAAAAAATTAATTTTAAAGGATATGGTTTGGGCTGGAGTGTTCAGGATTATCAAGGATATAAAATTGTAGGACATGGAGGAGGCTATGATGGAATGATCTCTAAATCTACTTTTGTTCCAGAAAAAAATATAGGGATAATAGTTTTAACGAATAGCTTAACTTGGGCTCCAAGTGCACTCGTATATAAAACCTTAGATGTGCTTCTTGCAGATAAAATAGATGGAAAAGACTGGAGTGCTAATTATTTAAAATACAAACAAAAACAAGATAGTGTTACTCAGGTTAAATTGCAGGAAAGTGAAAATTTACGAGGAAAATTAAATAATAAATATTTAGATTTAAATGAATATACTGGCACTTATACCGATAAGAATTATGGTGATGTAAAGGTGACAGAATCTAATGGTAAATTATCTTTTAGTATGATAGATACTCCAATTTATAAAGCCGAATTACACCATTGGAATCATCAAATTTTCACTTTTAGATTTGATATGAATTTAGCTTCTCTACCACAAGGGAAATTATGGTTTGATTTGGATAAAAATGGGAAAGTTGAAAAATTACATATAGATGTTCCTAATCCAGATTTTTATTTTACAGAATTTGAGTTTATAAAGAAAAAATAGAGAGTAATAAGAACTTGTTACATTGGTAATTTCTTCTTTAGCTCTTCGACAATATTAAAAACAGCTGGGCATACTTCAGTATTTTTTAATGTAAGATTTGTTATTTGGATAAATTTTTTCCTATCAGTATGTGGATATTCTTTACAGGCTTTTGGTCTTACATCATAGATAAAACAAGTATTATCATTATTTAAAAAGGTACAAGGAGATTCTTTTAAAACCATGAAATCATCTTCATCTCTTTGTAAATATTGTTCGATAAATTTTTGATCTTTCATTCGCAGGTGCTTTGCAATTCTACTAACGTCTTTTTCAGTAAAGATCGGACTTGTAGTTTTACAACAATTACCACAATCTAAGCAATCTGTTCTTTCAAATTCTTTCTCATGTAATTCTTGCATTAAAAGATCTAACCTTTTCGGATTTCTCTTTTTTAGTTTAGCAAAATATTTTTTGTTTTCAATATGTTTTTCATCTGCTAAGAGCTTTAATTCGTCTAGATTAAATTCCATTTTATAATTTTTATTTGCAAATTTAGCGAAACCTATTTATATTCTTGTTAAAATACTTATTTTTGCGCCTTAAATTAAATATTATATGAGTATTCAAAAATCTTTAGAGCCAACTGTTAGAAACGGAATGAAAACTTTGTTTGATGTTGAGGTTCCCACAGTAGAATTTCAAGAAACACGCAAAGAATTTGATGGAGATATTACGGTTGTTGTTTTTCCTTTTTTAAGATTTACCAAGGGTAATCCATTTGAAATTGCTACTAAATTAGGGGAATACCTAAAGGAAAGTGTAGAAGAAATTTCAGATTTTAATGTTGTAAAAGGTTTTTTGAATTTAGTAATTTCAGATATTTATTATTTGAATTCTTTTTCAAAGATATATAAAAATTCTAATTATGGAATTACAAAACCAGAGCTTGAGGATAAATCAGTAATGGTTGAATACTCATCACCAAATACCAATAAACCATTACATTTAGGACATATACGAAATAATTTATTGGGTTATTCCGTTGCTGAGATTATAGCAGCTTCGGGTAAAAAAGTTTATAAAACTCAAATTATTAATGATCGAGGTATTCATATTTGTAAAAGTATGCTCGCCTGGGAGCGATTTAGTAATGGAGAAACTCCTGAAAGTACTGGGTTAAAGGGTGATAAATTGGTAGGTAATTATTATGTTAAGTTTGACCAAGAATACAAAAAGGAGATAGAAGAATTAATTAAGGATGGAGTAAACGAAAAGGAAGCTAAAAAAAATGCACCTATTTTGCAAGAAGCTCAAAATATGTTGCGCAAATGGGAGAGTGGTGATGAAAAAGTAGTAACACTATGGAAAACTATGAACCAATGGGTTTATGATGGTTTTGATAAAAGTTATAAGGAGCTAGGTGTAAATTTTGACATTAATTATTACGAAAGCAATACCTATTTATTAGGTAAAGATGTTGTAGCCGAAGGTTTGGAAAAGGGTGTTTTCTTCAAAAAAGAGGATGGTTCTGTATGGATAGATTTGACCGATGAAGGATTGGATGAGAAAATTGTTCTACGAGCTGACGGAACAGCAGTTTATATTACTCAAGATATTGGTACTGCAATTCAACGAATTAAAGATTATGCAGATATTAATTCAATGGTATATACCGTAGGAAATGAACAGGATTATCATTTTAAGGTTCTTTTCTTGATATTAAAGAAATTAGGTTACAAATGGGCTCAAAATTTATATCATTTATCTTATGGAATGGTAGATCTTCCTTCAGGTAAGATGAAATCTAGAGAAGGAACCGTTGTAGATGCCGATGATTTGATGATAGAGATGACTAATACAGCAAGAGATATTTCACAAGAATTAGGGAAATTGGAAGCTTATAGTGGTGAAGAAAAAGAGAAGCTTTACAACACAATTGGCTTAGGAGCTCTAAAATATTATATTTTAAAAGTAGATCCTAAAAAACGGATATTATTCGATCCAAAAGAATCTATTGATTTTAATGGAAATACCGGTCCGTTTATTCAATATACTTATGCGAGAATTCAATCAATTTTGCGTAAAGCAAATTTTGATTATTCTCATGAAATTATTGGTATTTCTCTTCATAAAAAAGAAAAAGAACTTATCAAGTTACTTGAAAATTTCCCAGAGATTATAAAGAATGCTGCAGAGAATTTGAGTCCGGCTTTAATAGCAAATTATACTTATGATTTGGTAAAAGCGTATAATTCCTTTTATCAAACTGTTCCAATTTTAAATTGCGAAAATATTGATGAGAAAGTACTTCGTATTCAACTATCGAAACGAGTAGGGGATGTAATAAAAACTAGCTTTAAACTTTTAGGAATTGATGTTCCGGAAAGGATGTAAAATTGTTAATTCAAAACCTTAGAGTTAAAATATTTTGAATATTTAATAAAAATATGTTAACTTCGTAGTCATTAATACATTAATATATTATATAATATTAGTGTATTTTTTTTCTAAAAAAATTATGAAGTTAAAAAGATTGGTATTAACCCCCGTTATCATCTTATTTTTCTTTGTTTCACATGCACAATTAATTATGATTGATAGTGAAACAGGAGAATATAAATATGAAGATGTTGTGTCTGTTGAAGGCAAAACACAACAGCAATTACAAAAAAGTGCTAAAGATTGGTTTGAACTATATTACGGCGAATGTCAGGTGAAATCAGAAACATCTACAATCTCAGAATTAGATAGTTTACAATCATCTTCTTCCTTTGTAGCTTTAGCCAAGCATGAATTTTTTTGGAAGTTTATTTCCAAAAATATTAAACTTGAGTTATTTTATGATTTTGAGATAAAAACCAAAGACAACCGCTATAAGTATATTTTGTCTAATCTTAGGATAGGAAAAATTTATATGGGAAGTCTAGATGCAATCGATTTAAAAACTTATATCGAAAGATTTCCAGAAAAATACCATCTTAAAATTGAAGAGCCTATTGATGCAGAAATGGTTAAAGTTGCAGAAAACTTAGAATATTATATGGTAAATGGTAAACTTAAGAAAGACGATAACGATTGGTAATCACTATCTTCTTTAGATGTTTTATAATGTAATAATTGGAATCTTAGCTAATTTTAATCTCGTCTTTCGCAGGCTAATAGTGTGTTTTTCAATAGCATAGCTATAGTCATTGGCCCAACACCACCAGGTACTGGAGTGATAAAATCTGCTTTTTTACTTACACTATCAAAATCAACATCACCTGCCAAACGGTAACCTCGTTTTTTACTTGCATCATCAACTCTGGTAATTCCTACATCGATAATAGTTACACCTTCTTTTACCATATCACCGGTTAAGAATTCGGCTTTACCTAAGGCAGCAACAATAATATCAGCTTTTTTAGTGATTTCTTCTAAATTATTTGTTCTGCTGTGAACTAAAGTTACGGTAGCGTTACCTACATTTCTTTTCTGACTTAAAAGAATACTCATTGGGCGACCTACAATATGACTTCTTCCAATAACAACTACATTTTTACCAGATGTTTCTACTTGATAGCGTTCTAGAAGTTCTAAAATACCGTAAGGGGTAGCAGGTAAAAAGGTGGGCAAATCTAATGCCATTTTGCCAACATTGATAGGGTGAAACCCATCAACATCTTTATTAGGATCAACTGCCATTAAAACTTTCTGTTCGTCGATATGTTTTGGTAGAGGTAATTGTACAATAAATCCATCAATATCTTTGTCGTTGTTTAAATCGGCAATTTCATTAAGTAGCTGTTCTTCAGTAGAATCTTCAGGTAAATCGATTAAAGTTGAATTAAATCCAACTTTTTCACAAGCCTTAACTTTACTGTTAACATAAGTCATGCTAGCCCCATCGGTGCCAACTAATATTGCTGCTAAATGAGGGATTTTTTTTCCTTCTTTTCTCCTTTTTGCTACATCAATTGCAATTTCATCTTTCAGGTCGTTTGATGTTTTTTTTCCGTCTAGTATAGTCATATTTTATTATTTTCTTACTGTTTATTATCCCATTCCTTTCATCATCGACATCATCTTCTTTGCTCCGCCACCTTGCATCATCTTCATCATTTTACTCATTTGGGTAAATTGTTTTAATAATTGATTAACTTCTTGTACTGAAGTACCTGAACCTTTTGCTATACGTTTCTTTCTACTTGCATTAATAATTACAGGTTTTGATCTTTCATTAGGAGTCATTGAATGAATGATAGACTCAATACCTTTAAATGCATCATCATCAATGTCAACATCTTTCATCATCTTTCCTGCTCCAGGAATCATACCAACAAGATCTTTCATATTACCCATTTTTTTGATCTGTTGGATTTGCTTTAAGAAATCGTCAAAGCCAAATTGATCTTTAGCAATCTTCTTTTGTATTCTTCTAGCTTCTTCTTCATCGTATTGTTCTTGTGCTCTTTCTACTAATGAAACAACGTCACCCATTCCTAAAATCCTCTCGGCCATACGATCTGGATAGAAAATATCGATAGCCTCCATTTTCTCACCGGTACCAATAAACTTAATTGGTTTATTTACTACTGATTTAATCGATAAAGCCGCACCACCACGAGTATAACCATCTAATTTTGTAAGGATAACTCCATCAAAATTAAGTATATCATTAAAGGCTTTGGCAGTATTTACAGCATCTTGACCTGTCATAGAATCTACAACAAATAAAGTTTCCTGAGGTTGAACTGCTTTGTGAATATTTGATATTTCATTCATCATTTTTTCATCCACAGCCAAACGACCCGCAGTATCAATAATCACAACATTTTTCCCATTGCTTTTTGCATATTTAATAGCATCTTGAGCAATCTTAACAGGATCTTGGTTACCTTCATCGGAATAAACTTCAACTCCAATTTGATCACCAACTATCTTTAACTGATCTACTGCAGCCGGACGGTAAACATCACAAGCAACTAATAAAGGTTGTTTTGTTTTTTTGCTTTTAAGAAATTGAGCAAGTTTACCAGAAAAAGTAGTTTTACCAGAACCTTGTAAACCAGACATTAAAATTACTGTAGGATTTCCTGATAGGTTAATACCAACAGAATCACCTCCCATTAATTCGGTAAGCTCATCTTTTACTATTTTAACCATTAATTGTCCAGGGTTAAGACTTTTTAATACATCTTGACCAAGGGCTTTTTCTTTTACATTTTTGGTGAAATTTTTGGCAATTTTATAGTTAACGTCGGCATCTAAAAGAGCTCTTCTAACTTCTTTTAAAGTTTCAGCAATGTTAATCTCTGTTATACTTCCATGTCCTTTTAAAACATGTAGTGCCTTGTCTAGTTTATCACTTAAATTATTAAACATATTATCTCTCTTCGTTTTTTTAGTGTTGCAAAGATAATAAAACCCATCTTAAATTCTAATTGATAAGAAGGACTTTTTAAGTATAAATTATTGGATATGATAAATGAACAAAAATGGGTAATTTATTATATAAGAAAAGGTGTAGAGCGTGTTATTTTTTAAACTTAAGAGACGTGCTATTCACACAATATCGTTTACCTGTTGTGTTTTTAGGACCATCATCAAAAATATGTCCTAAATGTCCACCACAACTACTACATAAAATTTCAGTACGAATCATACCATGACTATTGTCAATTTTATATGTAACAGTTCCTTCAATAGCATCATCAAAACTTGGCCAGCCACAATGAGAGTCAAATTTCGAATTAGATTCAAAAAGCTGAGCATCACATGCGGCACAATGATAAGTTCCTTTATCAAAATGATTGGTATAGCCACTATCTCCGGGAGAATCTGTACCTTTTTCTCTTAATATATTGTATTGTTTAGGACTCAAAATTAGTTTCCATTCATCTTCTGTTTTTATTTTTTTTTGATTCATTTTGGTTTGGTTTTCTTCTTGTGCAATTCCTTTAATAAATGTCAATATAAATACAATGCAAATTAATGATGATTTCTTCATTCTCTATTTTTCTAAAAATTTGACAATTCGATTAATTACTTCTTTATCTTTAAATATTTTGTGATGTCCTAAACCATTTGTGATAAGAATTTCACCTTTTTTAAGGTTTTGTCGAATAATATAAGCACTACTTACAGGTACGAATTTATCTTGTGAGTCATGAATAACAAACGTGGGAATATTTACTTTTTTGCAGCAATATTTGAAGAGAAATCATCGATATTAAATTTAAATTTTTTAAGATAAAATTTCATCATTTTACTGACCAATTGTGGTTTAAGTTCCATCTTCTTTACAAAAGATTTTAATACACCAGATATGGTGTCATCAGCGCCAATAATTGCTATTTTCTTTACTATTAGATTCTTTGCAACAGAATTTAAAAGTGTCATGCCACCCCAGGAGTGACCAATCGCATAATCAAAAGGACCATATTTCTCATCTACAGCAGATATAGTTTGCATATACTCAAGCATATTGGTGGTTTTCCCTTCTGATAGTCCATGAGCAGGAGCATCTAAACTAATTACCATCATCCGGTTTTCTAATAATTTATCAGCAATATGATGTAATTGTGTTCCTCTTCCAGACCAGCCGTGTAATAATAAAACTTTCTTTTTGGAGAACCCATAACGGTAAACCATTATATTTTTTTGAATGGCAGGAACAAAAAGAAATTCACTTTTTGCACTTTCTCGCATCATTACTTCTCTTTGTGGAGTTTTAAATTTTGGAGGAGTTTCAAATATTTTAGCTAGAAATTTAACAGCTAGATTATTAGAAATAAACTGTAAAAATTTCCCTGAATATAATATGGGTTTTGGAATTTGAAAAGTGTTCTTTTTTATTTGTGTTTTATTGATTTCCTTCATTATTTATAATATGTGTTAAAAACATTTGTATAAAAATGTTAAAATATTTTTAAAAATAAAAATATTTTTTTAAAAATTCATTACATTGTTGCCGTAAAAATATTCAATTTTTAGATGTTAGAAAAAGGTAATAAGAAATTAATAAATAGTTGGGCGTTTTATGACTGGTCAAATTCGGTATATTCATTAGTTATAAGTACAGCAGTTTTCCCAATTTATTACGAAAGTATAACACAAACAGATAGTGGTCTGGTTACTTTTTTAGGAATGCAATTTAACAATACTTCATTGTATTCTTATGCATTATCATTTTCATTTTTAATTGTTGCATTTATTTCTCCATTACTTTCAGGTATTGCAGATTATGTAGGAAATAAAAAAACTTATATGAAGTTTTTTTGCTATTTGGGTGCATTTTCAGTAATGGCATTATACTTTTTTAAAGGATTAGATACTTTATGGATAGGTATTACTTTTACAGTATTGGCAAGTATTGGCTTTTGGGGTAGCTTGGTTTTTTATAATGCTTATTTACCCGAAGTTGCCTATTATGACCAACAAGATGAAGTTAGTGCAAGAGGTTTTATTTTTGGCTATATTGGATCTGTTATTCTATTGATCTTTAATTTAAGTATGGTATTAAAACCAGAGTTTTACGGAATAAACGATAGCACTTTGCCTGCAAGAATTTCATTTTTAACCGTTGGTGTATGGTGGATTGTTTTTGCACAATATACTTTTAAATATTTACCTTATAATGTTTATAATAAAAAACCCAAGGAAGATTATATTTTTAAGGGATATCAAGGCTTGAAAAAAGTTTTAAATGAACTTCAGGATCAGCCTGTTTTATTAAATTTTTTAATCTCTTTTTTCTTGTATAGCGTAGGTGTACAAACTATTATTTTGACCGCAACTATTTTTGGAAAATCTGAAATAGGTCTTCCAACATCTAGCTTGATAATTACTATAATTATCATTCAGTTAGTAGGTATAGCCGGAGCTTACTTTTTTGCAAAATTATCTAATAAGATTGGTAATATTACTACATTGAAAATAACTATATTG
>DAOUQH010000110.1 GCA_030625645.1 Flavobacteriia bacterium
TATTTTCTGTAATCATTTTTCTTAATACTCCTGAATATTGCATATAAATCTTATTTATTCTTCTATTCTTAAATTTATTTAATTAACTAATTACCAATTTAATAGCTAGAATTTCTAACTAACAACTCTTATCGTTTTCTTTACCTTTTCAGCAATTTTCCTTGCTTCAGCTATATCTTTATTTACAATTGTTACATGTCCCATTTTTCTAAAAGGACGAGTCTCTTTTTTACCATAGATATGTGGTGTAACTCCATCTATTTTTAAAATTTCTTCTATATTTTGATAAATAACTTCACCTGAAAACCCTTCTTCACCAACTAAGTTTACCATAATTCCGGCAACCTTGCTTTCTGGATTTCCCAAAGGCAAATTCAATATCGCCCGAAGATGTTGTTCAAACTGACTAGTATAGCTAGCTTCAATACTATAATGACCGCTATTATGTGTTCGTGGAGCTACTTCATTCACTAAAATTTTATCATTTTCAGTTTGAAACATTTCCACCGCCAATAATCCAACAAATTGAAAAGCATTGGCAACTTTTAAAGCAATCTCTTGTGCTTCTTTTGCTATAGCGGAATCAATTCTTGCCGGACAAATAACATATTCAACCTGATTAGCAGTTGGGTGAAATTCCATTTCAACTACAGGGTAAGTCTTGATTTCACCACTTTCATTTCTAGCAACAATTACTGCTAGCTCATTTTTAAATGGAATTAAATCTTCAACAATACAATCTACATCTGGCAAGTTTTCCAAATCAGCTTTTGATCTTATAATGCTTACACCAGTTCCATCATAACCAAATTGTGCAGTTTTCCAAACATATGGAAATTCGAGTTCTGAGATTTTAAGTTCTTCTACCGTATTAAAGCGTTTATAGCTTGAAGTTGGAATATTATTTTCAACAAAAAAATCTTTTTGCCTTCCTTTATGCTGAATTATTTTTAAAACAGAAGCTTGTGGATATACTGTTAATCCTTCCTTTTCCAAATCAAATAATGCATCAATATTAACATGTTCAATCTCGATAGTAAGTAAATCAACTTTTTTACCAAAATCATAAACAGTTTGATAATCTAATAAATCTCCTTGGTGAAATTCATTACAAATATCAGCACAAGGTGCATTTTTAGCTCCATCGAGAATTACCGTATAAATATCAAATTTTTGAGTTTCGGTTAATAGCATTCTACCAAGTTGACCTCCACCCAATACTCCTAATTTAAAATTGGAAGAAAAATAATTTTTCACTTTTTATGTAAATTTTAATAGTTTGTAATATGCAATGTACTATTACCAAGTACGTCAACTCTATATTGCCGTGCAGCATAATTAACCCCATCTGTCATAGGTGCGCCGTTAATTAATTGAAATTCACTATCATCACATGAGCAAACCATTTTAATACCATTCTTTACCGTCATTTTTGAGCAAGATTGCGGGTTTAAGTGTGGTGCTGATCTCTCAAAAGCAATATAAGTATTACCTCCAGATCTATAGATGATTATACCTTTAATTCCTCCATTTGCATAAGCCCACCCTCCTGGCACTTGAAGATTTATAAATTCCGGATTTAGTAAATGAATAGTTTCGTTTACCGGAACATTTGGTAAAATATCATTACGTAAATCATCGTCATCCGAGCAGGAAAAAATAAAAATTAATGCAAAAAAAATAAATATTTTTTTCATTTTCTAAAATTTGTCGCAAGTTACAAATTTTTGTTTTTAAAAAATTTGTACATTTGTTATATAAATCTTATCTCAATCCTAATTTGGAGCTGAGATTTTTTATTTACTCAAAGTACATAGGATTTCGGAAAGATTACTAATTTCATTTTTACTTCTTTCAATATTTTAAACTTCATTTTATTATAAATTGATTTGTTAAGAAAACTGAATTAAAAAAATTAACCGATAACATTTGTGTTTTGTGTGTTTTAAAATTATAATAAAAATGAATTACTATGAGTGATGTAGAATATTATACAGAAGAAGGCTTAAAAGAATTACGTAAAGAATTAGATCAGTTAGAACATACTGAACGTCCTAGAGTTACAATAGAAATTGCAGATGCAAGAGACAAAGGAGATTTAAGTGAAAATGCTGAGTATCATGCTGCAAAGGAAGAACAATCTATGTTGGAATTTAAGATTGCACAAATGAAAAATACTTTATCTAAAGCAAGGATCATTGATGAATCTCAGATGGATACTTCAAAAGTTTTAGCTTTATCAATAGTTAAAATTAAAAATGTTGCCAATAAAATGGAGTTTGAGTACACTCTTGTTGCTGATGCTGTAGCAGACTTAACAAAAGGTAAATTATCTGTAAATTCTCCTATTGGAAATGGATTATTAGGTAAAAAAGTAGGTGAAATTGCCGAGATTCAGACACCAAGTGGTATTATGAAATTTGAAGTATTAGAAATTTCCAGATAAGACATTTTATTAATGGTTTTCAATTTAAGTAAATACTATAGTACTAAAACAAAATAGAATATTATGGGTTCAATTTTTACAAAGATTATTCAAGGTGAGGTACCAAGCTATAAAATTGCCGAAAATGAAGACTTTTTTGCTTTTTTAGATATTAATCCAAATGCTAAAGGACATACTCTAGTTGTTCCTAAAATTGAAGAAAATAAAATTTTTGATTTAGACGAGGACAGCTATACAAAATTGATGCAGTTTTCGTACAAAATTGCAAAAGCCATAGAAAAAGCAGTACCATGTGAAAGAGTTGGTATGGCTGTTATCGGATTAGAAGTTCCACATGTACACGTACATTTAATCCCACTTCACACAATGGCTGATGCCACTTTTGGTAAAAAAGAGAAACTTAGTTCTGAAGAATTCAAAGCTATTGCTAATAGTATTATTGAAAAGGTTGAATATTAAGCTTCATCTTCTACTGTATCTAGTATAATAGAAAAACTAGTTCCTTTACCAATTTCTGACTTGCTTACATAAATTTTACCCTTGTGATAGTCTTCAATTATTCGTTTAGTTAGTGACAAACCGAGACCCCAACCTCGTTTCTTAGTAGTGTAACCCGGGTCAAATATCTTTTTGTATAAACGTTTTGAAATACCTTTCCCTGAATCTGTAACAACAACTTTAGCATGTGAATTTTCCTGAAAAACTGTTATTGATAATTTACCCTTACCCTGCATTGCATCAATTGCATTTTTAACCAAATTTTCAATTACCCAGCTGTACAATTGTAAATTCATATCAACAAAAATAGGTGTGTTTTCTTCAGCAATAAAATCAAATTCTATCTGTTTAAAACTTCTAGATTTAATATAATCAAAGGCATTTCTAGTTTCCTCAACTAAATCGTGTTTTGCCAATTTTGGTATAGATCCAATCTTTGAAAAACGATTGGCAATGATATTAAGTCTCGATACATCTTTTTCAATTTCAGTAACAATCTCTTCATTAGTGCTTTCTAATCTCAATAATTCAATCCAACCCAACATTGAAGATAGTGGTGTACCTATTTGATGTGCTGTTTCTTTAGCCATTCCTGCCCAAAGCTTATTTTGTTCGGCAATTTTATTTTGTTGGAAGACCATATAAATTATTGTTCCGAACAATATAAGAATCAGTAATAAACCCAAAGGGTAAAACTGCAATCTATTTAAGAGATCAGAATCACGATAATAAATCTTTTCACCAACATTAACATTATCAATCTCAAAATTAATAAGTAGTGGCTCATTCTCGGCTTCCATCTTTTTTAACTGACGAAACAAAAACACCCTATCATTCTCAGATAAAGAAGTAAACTTTTTACTATTTGAAATATCCAAATTTTTCCAACGAATTATATCTCCATTATCATTAAGAATAATCATCGGAATACTACTATTACTAGCAATAATCTTTTGTTCAAGCGAAACATCAATGTCTAAATTGGGGTTATTGAAATTTTCGTAGGCTACCGCTAAAACTTCCATCTTTAAGCGCTCTTCTTTCTTAAACTCTTTGAAAAATTGATTGGTATTCCATAAAATTAATGCAACAATTAAAAAAGAGGCTAAAAATAGCGCCCACCTTAAAATAATTTTAGAATCAGGGAAGTTCATTAAAAATTTAAAAGATTTATAGAGGTATAACTTAATAATATGCTAGTTATTATATTTATTTTAAATATAATATACCTTTGTTGAAAAGTCATTCAATTTGTTAATAATTCACTCGAAAAATACAAAAAATCAACTTTACAAAGCTATTCACAAGACAAAATAAACTCATTGATTTACAGCATTAACAAATGAAAAATATTTTTTTAAAATCATAATTTTAATTTTTCAATATTTTAATCTCATTTAATCGAGTTAATCATTTCCAAATTAATGATAATGTTGATAAGTTTATTAAAGAACATTGCTAAATTATTACACAAAATACGAAGGAAAAACATAAATTTGCGCAAAATTTTTTTTAAATAAAAATGATTTGGGAAGTATGTTGAAAATACTTTTTATTAAAAATATTAACTATTAGAATTTACGAAAAAATGGAAGTATCAGGAAAGATCAAAAAAATTGATGAAACTAAAACTTTTGGAAATAATGGATTTAGAAAACGCGAAATGATTATCACTACCGAAGAACAATATCCTCAATTTTTAAATATTGAATTTATTCAGGATAAATGTGATTTATTAGACCACTTTAACGTTGGTGATGCTGTAAAAATTGGCATTAATTTAAAAGGTAGAGAATGGATTAACCCTGAAGGAGAGGCAAAATATTTTAACTCTATCCAAGGTTGGAAAATTGACAAAGGACAAGGTGCCCCAGAAGTTCCACCTATGGAATCACAAAATTTTGAATCTGTTGAAAAAACCAACGATAACGAAGCAGATGACCTTCCGTTTTAATAATAATTATTTCGGTTTAACCAAAATAAACATAATTAAAGCCACAATAGTTTAACAACTTTTGTGGCTTTTTTTATTTCATAAAACTCATTTTTGATAGCTTTGTAAAGCTTTTATAAAATGTAGATTAAATCTGACCAAATTACCAAAAAATGATTTTTTTAGGAGACAAATTAATATTTCCAAATGTAGAAACTGCAAGTAAAGAGGGTATTGTTGCAATTGGCGGCGATTTATCAACTGAAAGATTACTACTTGCCTATAAAAGCGGAATCTTTCCATGGTATAATGAAGGTGAACCTATAATTTGGTATAGTCCCACCCCAAGAATGGTTCTTTATCCTAATAAACTGAAAATCTCAAAAAGCATGGAACAAGTATTGCGTAAAGGAGATTTTAAGATAACTTTCAATCAAAATTTTGCTGAAGTAATTGCAAATTGTAAAACTATAGAGAGGAAAGATCAAGGTGGTACATGGATTACCAATGCAATGCAAAAATCATATCAAAAAATGCACAATCTTGGTATAGCAAAATCTGTAGAAGTTTGGAAAGAAGGTGTTTTAGTAGGCGGACTTTACGGAATTGATCTTGGACATATTTTTTGTGGCGAAAGCATGTTTAGTAAAACAAGTAATGCTTCAAAAATAGCATTTATTTTTCTTAGTAAGAAATTGGAAAAAGAGAACTACAAATTAATTGACTGCCAGGTTTACAACAATCATTTAGCAAGCCTAGGAGCCGAAGAAATACCAAGAAAAGCATTTATTAAAGTACTTAAACACATTTAAAAAAAGTTGCTCCTTTTTAGTAAATAAGCAAAAAATAAATATCTTTGAAAAAGTTAAACTAATCTTTTTAGAATGAAACTACACAAATATGCAGCAATTGATATAGGATCAAATGGTGTGCGGCTTTTAATTTCAAATGTAATTGAGTTTAAAAAAAAAGAAACTCAATTTAAAAAATCTTCTTTAGTTCGTGTTCCAATTAGATTAGGCGCCGATGTTTTCACTACAGGAAAAGTTTCAAAAAATAATGAAGATAGAATATGCGATGCGATGCAAGCTTTTAAATTATTAATGAAAGTTCATGGTGTTGAAAAATATAAAGCATGTGCAACTTCGGCTATGCGAGAAGCCGAAAATAAAAATGAAGTATTAGATTGTGTCTACAAAAGAAGTGGAGTACAAATTGATATCATCGATGGTAAAACCGAAGCCGAAATTATTTCTTCAACCGACTTAAGCCAGTTAATTAAAAACGATAAATCTTATTTATATGTAGATGTTGGTGGTGGTAGTACCGAGTTTACTTTTTTTTCAGAAGGAAAATTAATGGATTCAAAATCATTTCGATTAGGAACCGTTAGACTTTTAAATAATAATGTACCTGAGTCTGTTTGGGATGATGCAAAAAAATGGGTTAAACAAAGAAGTAAAGATTTATCACAAATTTCCTTAATCGGTTCAGGAGGAAATATCAATAAAATCTTTAAAATATCTGGAAAGGTAGAAGGAAAGCCTTTATCGTATGTTTATCTTAATTCTTATTATAACTTTCTAAAACAAATGACCTATAATGAACGCATTAGCGAATTAGATTTAAATCCAGATAGAGCTGATGTAATTGTTCATGCTTCAAAAATTTATCTTTCTGCAATGAAATGGAGTGGTGCTAAAAAAATATATGTACCAAAAATTGGTCTCTCTGACGGAATCATTAAAAGCCTTTATTTAGGTAAATTGTAATTCAACTTTTTTATTTAATTATAATCTCCTTATACATTATAATAATTTACATTTGCAAGATTAATTTTTATATAATATTCAGAAAATGAAAAAAACAAATTCATTCTTATTATGGACACTAACTATAATAATTACAGTCAGTACCATGATTTATCAACGAATGACTGGCCCAACTTATCCGAAAAAAGTAACCACGGAACTTGCCGGTCAGGAATATAATTTTGGCTTATTGCGTTCAAATGAAATTGGCACTCCTTGTGAAATTAATTTAGAAATTGAAGATAAACAAGTAGAAGCAAATATTTTCTTTAAACGTTACAAAGTTGACGAACCATGGAAAGAGGTAAAAATGCAAAGAAAAGCCTCCCATAAAAAAGCATTTTTTGGTGAAGGAGAAAAAACTGAAATACTTACTGCAACTCTCCCTGAGCAACCATCTGCAGGAAAAGTAGAATACCATATCGATCTTTATAAAGACAAAGAAAAAGTATCTATAGCTGCTGAAAAACCAATTGTACTCCGCTTTAAAGGATTTGTTCCGAGATCTGTCCTTATTCCACATGTATTGCTTATGATTATCTCTCTTTTTATAGGTATGCGCGCAGGTATAGAAGCCATTTTTGGAGGGAATAAAACTTTTAAATTTACCCGAATAACATTAATTGCTTTCGGTATTGGCGGTTTAATTTTAGGTCCTATTGTGCAAAAATATGCTTTTGGAGAATTATGGACAGGCTGGCCTTTTGGCGGTGACTGGACAGATAATAAAACGCTTTTTGCCTGGATTTTTTGGGTAGTGGCGTTTTTTATACTACGAAAAAACCCTAAAAATAGAACCTGGCCAATTATTGCCATGCTAGTACTTTTTGCAATGTATATGATACCTCACTCCATGGGAGGATCTGAGTTAAATAATGAAACAGGACAAATTGAAACTGGTATAAAAAAGTAATTTATTGAATTATAATAAAATAGGCTACCTAATTTAGATAGCCTATTTTTTTTTTGCAATTTAGTGTTAATTTACAAGTTTATTTAATGCCTTTAATACAGCTGGATCCCGTTTATAAACATCTTTATCTAT
>DAOUQH010000029.1 GCA_030625645.1 Flavobacteriia bacterium
AATTTTAAATCATTAACTACTGCATCTAACATCCATTCGTCAAATTCACCCTTCTTAATTTTCTCCAATTCACCTAACATCAAATCTTTTACTTCGTCAAGACTTTGATCTGATTTAGGATAACCATCTAAAAAGTGAATACCATAATCATTTAAAAATATCGTAAATGAAGATGCTCTTTGTAGTTTTTGTTGTTGGTTTAAGTTCAGGTCAAATAATCCCGCTTGACTATTTTCTAAAATCATATCAACCAAGGTTACCATTTTTTCTTCTTTACTGCCAATTTTATCAGTTCTGAAAGTAACATAAACCGATTCGGAGGTTGGCCCAAATACTTCATGTGTTACTGGAGATGTTATTGGATTTTCTATTGGCAATACAGGATGAACAACTTCTTTATTCTTTAATTTCCCAAAAGTATCATCTATCAATTTTATTGTAGAATCAAATTCAATATCCCCTACCAAAACAACTGCCATATTATTTGGAACATAATATTTATCAAAATAATTATGAATTGCAACCAAAGATGGATTTTTTAAATGTTCAGAAGACCCAATCGTTGTTTGTTGTCCGTATGGATGTGTTGGAAATAAACCCTCTAAAGTTTTAGCAAATTTTTTACGACCGTCATTATCTTGGCTCATATTAAACTCCTCATAAACAGCTTCTAATTCTGTATGAAACAAACGTAAAACCAATTCACCAAAACGATCACTTTCTAATTCTGCCCATTTATTAAGTTCATTTGCCGGAATTTTATTTTTATAAACTGTTTCTTCAAACCATGTATGTGCATTTGTTCCTTGAGCACCCAAAGAGCTTACCATTTTGTCATATTCATTTGCTATCGAAAATTTAGAAGCCTCCAACGAAACTTTATCAATTTTACGATAAATCTCTACTTTTTTTGCTTTGTCATTTTCTAATCTATGTTTTTCGAATAAATTTGAAATTGAATCTAATAATACTTTCTCTTGAGTCCAATCATTTGTTCCAAATTCGCTAGTTCCTTTAAAAACCATGTGCTCTAAATAATGAGCTAAGCCTGTAGCTTCTTTAGGGTCGTAATTAGAACCAGCTCTAACAGCAACATAAGTTTGAATTTTTGGTTCATCATTATTTTTACTTAGATAAACTTTGAGTCCGTTTTCTAAAGTATAAAGACGTAAACCTGTTGGGTCATTATCAATGGTTTCATACAAAAATCCATTTGCATCTTTTTGAGATTCAACAGCAAATGTTAATTCAGAGTTTGATTCTTTACAGCTAATAAAAGCTACTAAAAATAATGTAAAGATTATATTAAGATTTTTCATTCTGATTTTAATTCAATTAAATTTATAAAAATAAAAATGTCTGCTAACAAATATATTGAATAGCAGACATCTAATAAAATTATATTAAAATATTTAAGAATATATTAACTCTAATTCTTACTTAGCTAAAACCTCAGCAACTTTTAATCCGATTGCAGCTGGTGATTCAACAACATGAATTCCGTTTTCTCTTAGGATTTCCATTTTTGCTTGAGCTGTATCATCTTTACCACCTACAATTGCTCCGGCATGACCCATTGTTCTTCCTGCTGGTGCAGTTTGACCTGCAATAAAACCAATAACAGGTTTACGATTACCATCAGCTTTTACCCAACGAGCAGCTTCAGCCTCTAACTGACCACCTATTTCACCAATCATAACAATTGCATCAGTTTCATCATCATTCATTAGCATTTCAACAGCTTCTTTTGTTGTAGTTCCAATAATTGGATCACCACCAATACCAATTGCTGTAGTAATTCCTAAGCCTTGCTTTACAACCTGATCAGCAGCTTCATAAGTTAATGTTCCCGATTTAGAAACAATACCTACTTTACCTTTTTTAAATACAAAACCTGGCATAATACCAACTTTTGCTTCATCGGCAGTAATAACACCAGGACAATTTGGCCCAACTAAACGACAATCCCTATTATCAATATAAGATTTAACTTTTACCATATCTGCAGTTGGAATACCTTCAGTTATACAAATAATAACTTTAATTCCTGCATCAGCAGCTTCCATAATCGCATCACTAGCAAAAGCTGGTGGTACAAAAATGATAGAAGTATCAGCTCCAGCTTCTTTTACAGCATCAGCTACAGTATTAAAAACAGGTTTATCAAGATGGGTTTGCCCTCCTTTACCTGGTGTAACACCACCAACTACATTTGTACCATAATCGATCATTTGTGTGGCATGGAAAGTACCTTCACTTCCCGTAAATCCTTGAACTATTATTTTTGAATCTTTATTTACTAAAACACTCATTATATTTTATTTTTAAAATTTTATACAAAATTAATTTATTGCAATTGATTAAACGATGAATTTTCTTATTTTTTTAAATCATTCATTGATTTATTTTTACTTGATGAAAGAAGTTTAATAATTACTCTTTTACTCTTTCAATATAAGTTCCTTTTTCCGTTTCTATTTTTATTTTATCTCCTTCATTAATAAATAATGGAACATTAACTTTCGCCCCTGTTTCAACAATAGCTGGCTTTGTTGCATTGGTTGCTGTATTACCTTTTACACCAGGATCTGTGTGCGTTACTTCTAGATACACATGTATTGGCATGTCGACAGAAAGCGGTAATTCATCTGAAGTACGAATAATAATTGTTACAATTTCACCCTCTTTTAAAAAATCAGGTGAGTCTAGGGCTTCTTTTTGTAAAGAAATCTGATTATAATCATCCGTATTCATAAAGTGATACATATCACCTTCGGGATATAAATACTGATATTTACGAGTCTCTACTCGTACTTCTTCAATTTTATTTCCTGCAGAAAAGGTGTTATCAATTACTTTTCCCGATGTTAAACTTCTTAATTTGGTTCGAACAAAAGCCGGACCTTTCCCTGGCTTTACATGTTGAAATTCAATAATTTTATAAGTATCGTTATTGTAAACGATACATAGGCCTTTTTTTATATCTGATGTACTTGCCATTTTTGATTATATATATAGATTTAATAATTACTTGTATATCCTTTCATAATTCCACGTTGAGATTCTCTAATAAAAGTGATTACCTCGTCTAGCTCTGGGCTTGCATCTAACTCAGCTTCTAAAATTCTTACAGCCTGTGTGGTATTGTTATTTTTCTGAAATAAAATTCTAAAAATATTCTGAATTTCATTTATTTTATCTGAACTGAATCCGCGTCTTCTTAAACCTATGGAATTAATTCCAATAAAAGATAAAGGCTCTTTTGCAGCTTTAACATAAGGCGGAACATCTTTTCTTACCAAAGATCCACCTGAAATCATTGAATGCCTACCAATTGAAATAAACTGATGTACTCCGGCTTGACCGCCAATAATTGCATACTCACCAACTTCTACATGACCTGCTAAAGTAACACCATTTACTAAAATAGCATTATTACCTAAAATACAATCATGTGCAACATGGGCTGTTGCCATAATCAAGCAATTATCACCAATTACGGTTTTTCCGTAAGCCTTTGTACCACGGTTAATAGTTACACATTCTCTTATTGTAACATTATCTCCAATTATAACGAGAGAATCTTCATTTTCAAACTTTAGATCCTGAGGGATTGCTGATATTACAGCTCCAGGAAAGATCTTACAATTTTTTCCGATTCGAGCTCCTTCCATAATGGTAACATTTGAGGCTATCCAAGTTCCCTCACCAATCTCAACATTATTATGAATAGTTGTAAATGGGTCTATTACTACATTGGTTGCTATCTTTGCGCCTGGATGAACGTATGCTAAAGGTTGATTCATATCTATTTATTTTATTATTCTTTATTCTCGGTTGGTTTTTTTACAATCTGAGCCATAAGCTCTGCTTCAACTACTAATCTATTATTAGCATACCCACATGCCTGCATATGACATATACCTCTTCTAATCGGTTCTTTTAATTCGGCCTTAAAAATTAAGGTATCTCCTGGTATAACTTTCTGTTTAAATTTAACGTTATTCATTTTCATAAAGTAAGTTAAATAGTTTTCCGGATCAGGAACTGTACTTAAAACTAAAATCCCTCCACATTGCGCCATTGCTTCTACTTGTAATACTCCTGGCATTACAGGTGCATCTGGAAAATGCCCTACAAAATAAGATTCATTCATAGTAACATTTTTCATACCAACTACATGTTTCTCAGACAGTTCAATAATTCTATCTATCAATAAAAATGGTGGACGGTGTGGTAATATTTTCATAATCTGCTGAACATCCATCAAAGGCTTTTCATTAAGATCATATTGTGGAACTTTATTCCGTTTTTCTATTTTAATGATTTTATGTAATTTCTTAGCAAAATTTGTATTGATCTTATGACCAGGTTTATTTGCAATCACTTTACCTTGCAATCTAACCCCAACCAATGCTAAATCTCCTATTACATCCAATAATTTATGCCTAGCAGCTTCATTTGGCCAGTGTAATGTTAAATTATCTAAAACACCATTCGGTTTTACCGTTACTGAATCTCGATTAAAAGCAGTTCTAAGTTTATCCATTGTTTTATCAGATAATGGTTTATCAACATAAACTATTGCATTATTAAGGTCTCCTCCCTTAATTAAATCATTATCTAATAACATTTCTATTTCATGTAAAAAACTAAAAGTTCTCGCTGCTGAGATATCTTTTTTAAAATCAGACATATTCTTTAAAGTAGCATTCTGAGTACCTAAAATCTTTGTTCCAAAATCTACCATTGTAATAATCTCAAATTTTTTGGAAGGCATAATAGTTATTTCACTACCTGTTTCATCATCCTTAAAATTGATTACATTTTTTACCACATATACTTCTCTATCTGCACCTTGTTCTTCAATCTCTGCTTTTTCTAAAGCTTCTATAAAGAATTTTGATGAACCATCCATAATTGGTGGTTCGGGAGCACTTACTTCAATAACAATATTATCGATATTCATTCCAACAATTGCTGCCAATACATGCTCAGAAGTGTTGATATTAACTCCATTCTTTTCAAGATTAGTTCCTCTTTGCGTATCGGTTACATAACATGCCAACGCCTCAATTGAAGGTTGTCCTTTAAGATCTGTTCTTACAAATACAACTCCTGAATGAACAGCGCCTGGTTTAAATGTAAGTTTTACATTTTTACCTGTATGCAAACCTACTCCCTCTAAAGTAACATCATTTTTTATCGTGTTTTGCTTATTGCTCATTTTGTGTCTCTTTAATTGTAATTCTCTTTTCTAAGTTATTTACTTTATCTACTAATTTTGATAAATTTTTAAAATGTACATAAGATTTATTATAATCACTGTACAATAAAGCAGGGCTTCCCTGAAGTGCTTCATCATCTTTTAAATTTCTTGCTATTCCGGATTGTGCTTGAATTTTAACTCCATCTCCAATAGTTAAATGACCAGCAATTCCTACCTGACCTCCTATTTGACAATTCTGCCCAATTTTTGTTGATCCTGCAATTCCGGTTTGCGCAGCAATTACCGTATTTTTACCAATTTCGACATTATGTGCAACTTGAATTTGATTATCTAATTTTACTCCTTTTCGAATAATTGTAGAACCCAATGTTGCCCTGTCTATTGTAGTTGATGAACCAATATCTACATTATCTTCAATGATAACATTTCCTATTTGAGGGACTTTCTTATAGCTTCCATCTTTAGTTGGGGCAAATCCAAAACCATCACAACCAATAATCACTCCACTATGAATTACACAGTTATTGCCTATTTGTGTCTCTGAATAAATCTTACATCCAGCAAAAATGGTAGTATTATCTCCAATTATAACATTATCTCCAATAAAAACATTGGGGTAAATCTTTACGTTACTCGCAACCTGTACATTCGCTCCTATATAAGAAAAAGCTCCTATATAAATCTCATCACCCAGGCTGGCTGAATCATTAATAAAATTTGGCTCTTCTATTCCAACTTTATGAAGTTTAACCTGATCATAATATTCTAAGAGCTTTGAAAAAGCCTGATAAGAATCCTCCACTTTTATTAATGTTACAGAAATTTCCTTTTCGGGAATAAATTTTTTATTTACTATGGCAACTGAAGCCTTTGTTGTATAAAGGAAACTTTCATATTTCGGATTAGACAAAAAAGTCAAAGAACCCTTTTCACCCTCTTCGATCTTAGATAGTTTGAAAACTTCTTCCTCAGGATTTCCAACTATTTCACCATCTAGAATTTCTGAGATTTGTTTAGCTGTAAACTTCACAGATTTATATTTTTGAATTAGAAAAATAAAAAAAAAGAATCTAAATATTTAACTCAATCCTTTTTTAAATTATTGCAAAAGTAATAAAAATAATATTCAGATATTATAATTCCTTTGGATAACAAATAAAGTACTTGGTAACCGAATTTGTTAGAGCTTGTAAATTCAGTTGATCTGAAGCTTTAACAATGTCAATAATCTCACCATTTTTCTTTAAAATATCAATACCTTTTTCTACAGAATTATAGGCCTTATTATGTACTTCTCCAGTGAATACAAAGTATGATATATCTTCTTTATCAATTGGCAAATGTTTTGAAACTGCATTTAATTTGTCATCTAAAAATTCTTTTGAAAAATTATCATTTTGAATAATAATCTTTGGTAAATTTCTATTAATAATAGATTTACTTAAATATGATAAAGTAAAATCAGAATGTTGAATCCATTTTTTTAGCGCAAATAAAATATCAGTATCATCTAAAGTTGCAAAATTTTCTAAAGCTTCTTTATTAAAGTTTTCTGTATTGATTTTGTTACTTAAAAAGTATTTCAAAGATCCATCCACTTCAATATTTTCTCCATTTTCGATTAAATCTCTTGCTCTTTGTAAAACTTTTACTAAAATCTGCTCAGCTGCAACTCCCGTTTTGTGTAAATACACTTGCCAATACATTAGTCTTCTTGCCACTAAAAACTTTTCTACAGAATAAATTCCGTTCTCCTCTAAAACCAAGTCTTCATTTACAACATTTAGCATCGTAATTAATCGCTCTGCATTAATATTACCTTCAGCAACTCCAGTATAAAAACTATCTCGCTTTAAATAATCTAATCTATCTACATCTAACTGACTGGAAATCAATTGATGTAAGAATTTTCTAGGATATTCATCTTTAAAAATTTGAATTGCGAGTGATAATTTTCCATCAAATTGCAAATTCAAATCATTCATAAAAAAAATAGAAATTTCTTCGTGATCTATATCTTCTATAAAACTATGCTCCAAAGCATGCGAAAATGGCCCATGACCAATATCATGCAACAGGATTGCAATATACAGAGCCTCTTCTTCTTCTTTTGAAATCTCAATATCTTTTAATCGTAAAGTATAGATAGCCTTTTCCATTAAAAATCCACAACCAATAACATGATGAAATCGAGTATGTTGAGCTCCAGGATAAACCAAATATGACAATCCCATTTGTGAAATTCGTCTTAAACGTTGAAAATAAGGATGCTCAATTATATCAAAAATTAACTTGTTTTGTAATCTTACAAAGCCATAAATTGGATCATTAAAAATTTCAATTTTCTTCATTCATTTTGTTTTTAAAACCATTTAACCAAATCAAAAAAGAAATAAAAAAAATATTCAGTTCGAATCAAAATATTAAATGTTTTTTGTACTTTTCGAAATCTTAGTTTTTACTGAGTGTTACTTTAACAAAAGTAGATTTTTAATTCAAATAAACCAATATAAAACGTTAAGAATGAGTTTAGCAAAGATTCTTTGGGTAGATGATGAAATACAAAATTTAAAACCTCATATACTTTTTTTAGAAAAGAAGAATTATCATGTTACGCCTTGTACAAATGGTGCTGATGCTATAGAGAGTGTAAATCAAGAGAGTTTTGATGTTGTTCTTTTAGATGAAAATATGCCTGGCTTATCAGGTTTAGAAACCCTGTCAAGAATCAAAGCAAAGTTTCCAAACTTAACTGTGATTATGATCACAAAAAGCGAAGAGGAATATATTATGGAAGAAGCGATTGGTTCAAAAATTGCTGATTATTTGATTAAACCAGTAAATCCAAATCAAATTTTACTTTCATTGAAGAAAAATCTGGATACTTCTCGTCTGGTTTCAGAAAAAACCACATCTAATTACCAACAAGAATTTCGTCAAATTTCTATGGAATTAGCGATGGTTAATTCATATCAAGATTGGATTGAATTATATAAAAAATTAGTTCATTGGGAAATTGAACTAGAATCTATTTCAGACCCTGGAATGACCGAAATACTTGAAAGTCAGAAAAATGAAGCTAATACTCAATTCTATAAATTTATAAAAAATAATTATAGAGACTGGTTCCATAATAGTGATAAACCTGTTTTATCACATGATTTATTTAAAGATGTAATTGTACCGCAAATAGATACAGACAAAGGAACTTTATTAATTGTAATCGATAATCTTAGATATGATCAATTAAGAGTTTTAGAACCAATTATAAATCAATATTATAAAGTTATTGACGAAACAACTTTCTTTAGTATTTTACCTACAGCTACTCAATATGCTAGAAATGCTATCTTTTCAGGTCTAACACCTTTAGATATGGAAGAAAAGTATCCTAACTATTGGAAAAATGATACTGATGAAGGTGGTAAAAATCTTTATGAAAATGAGTTTTTAATCGAACAAATTAAACGATTAAATCTTAATATTTCTCACGAGTATTTTAAGATTACTACCTTAAATAAAGGGAAAGAATTGGCTAATAATTTTGCTAAAACAAAAGATAATGACCTTACTGTTATAGTTTATAATTTTGTTGATATGCTTTCGCATTCTCGAACAGAATCTGAAATTATTAAAGAATTAGCTGGCAACGACAAAGCATATAGATCATTAACTTTGAGTTGGTTTAAAAACTCACCTTTACTTGAAATAATTCAAAAAGCCCAACAAATGGGTATGAAATTGATTATTACAACAGATCACGGTACTATAAACACTACAAAACCTTCAAAGGTTATTGGTGATAAAAGTATTAGCTCAAACTTGCGCTATAAAACCGGTAGGAATATAAGTTATAATAAAAAAGAAGTATACGCTGTTTCTAACCCTAAAGATATTTCTCTACCATCAATTCACATGAGTAGTTCATTTGTTTTTGCTAAAGAAGATTACTTTTTTGCTTATCCAAATAACTATAATCACTTTGTAAAATATTATAAAAATACTTATCAACACGGTGGAATTTCTTTAGAAGAAATGATTATACCTTGTATTACTTTTGAATCGAGATAGCTTGATATTTATTTTTTTTTATTAAACCTTTAAAGTTCAATTAATTATGAAATTAAAATGTCCTTTGATTTTTACTATTATTATTATTCTATTTTACCTAAATATTAATGCTCAAAACAAATCCACAAAACAATCCTATGATATTGTTATTTATTGTGGTACATCAGCCGGGGTTACTGCAGCTATTCAGGCAGCAAGAATGAATAATACCGTTTTGATTATTGAACCTAGTAATAGATTAGGAGGCCAAACTACTGGCGGACTTGGACAAGTAGATATTGGAAATAAACATGCCATTGGTGGTATTTCTAAAGAATTTTATCAAAATATAAAAAACTATTACAGTAAATCTGAAAACTGGAATTGGGAAAAAAAATCAGATTATCACGGAAGCAATCATTCTCATAAAACAAATAATGAAGATACTATGTGGACATTTGAGCCCTCTGCTGCTCTAAAAGTTTATCTTGATATGTTAAAAAATGACAAGATAACTATCCAATACAAACAAAGGTTAAACAGAAAAACAGGCGTTAAAAAGGCAAATGGCGCAATCATATCAATTACTATGGAAAGTGGCGAAACTTACTTTGGTAAAATGTTTATTGATGCTTCATATGAAGGAGATCTCATGGCAAGCACAGGCGTTAGCTATACAGTTGGAAGAGAAGGAAATAGTACATATGGAGAGAGTTTAAATGGAGTACAAACAGGAAAAACTGGCAAATCACTTAACGGGCATAAATCAATTGCAAGTAAAAAGCATAATTTTGTAAATGATGTCGATCCTTATAAAGTTAAAGGTGATCCAAATAGTGGTATTTTACCTTTTATTATTACAGAAACCCCTGGAAACATAGGGGATGATGATAAAAAAATACAGGCCTATTGTTTTAGAATGTGTTTGACCAATAAACCTGAAAATAGAATAGAATTTTCAAAACCTTCAAATTATAATGAACAGAATTTTGAATTATTATTCAGAAATTTTGAAGCAGGATTTGATAAAGTACCTTGGATAAATAGTAAGATGCCTAACAAAAAAACAGACACCAATAATAAAGGAGGTTTTTCAACCGATTTTATAGGTCAAAATTACGATTATCCGGAAGCTACTTATAAAGAAAGAAAAATAATCATTGAAAATCATCGTACTTATCAACAAGGCTTGATGTGGACTTTAGCAAATCATAAACGAGTACCTCAAAAAATTAGGGAAGAAGTTTCTAATTGGGGAACCTGTAAAGATGAATTTGCAAGAGAAGACGGTTGGCCACAGCAACTTTATATCAGAGAAGCAAGAAGAATGATAAGTGATTTGATTATCACTGAAAAACATTGTGAAGGTATTGAAAAAGTCAATGATGGAATTGGTTTAGCCTCTTATACTATGGATTCTCACCATGCTCAAAGATATATTACACAAAAAGGTTATGTACTAAATGAAGGAAATATCGAAGCAAAAGTTCATAAGCCATTTCCTATTAGTTACAGATCTATTATCCCAAAAAATGAAGAATGTACAAATTTGTTGGTTCCTGTTTGCTTAAGTGCCTCACATACAGCTTTTGGTTCTATTCGAATGGAACCTGTATTTATGATTTTAGGTCAATCTGCAGCAACAGCTGCTTCCATAGCTCTTAAAAACAAAAAAACTCTTCAGGAAATTGATTATAATGAGTTAAAAGAGCAGCTATTAAAAGATAATCAAAAATTATAATTATTTATTTATCAATATCTTAATTCCTTTTTTTATCATTTTCTACTACTTATTAACAATTGATGAAATATTAACTAAAATTTAGACGATTGATGCTAATTATATAAAAGAAATTGTAGAATTTTACAATCTTAAAGATTAAACATAAATTAAATTACAAATAATTAAAGTTTTCAATTATGAAGAAACATAATTTTAGTGCAGGTCCATGTATTTTGCCACAAGAAGTTTTAAAAAAAGCTTCAGAAGCTGTTGTAAATTTTAACAATATTGATTTATCACTTATCGAAATTTCCCACCGTAGCCCAGAGTTTGTCGCTGTGATGGATAAAGCACAAGAATTGGTATTAGATTTACTAAATCTTAAAGGAAAAGGATATTCTGCCCTTTTCTTACAAGGTGGTGCTAGTCTTGAATTTTTAATGGTTCCATATAACCTTATGAGAGAAAACGGTAAAGCTGCTTACTTTGATACAGGAACTTGGAGTGCAAAAGCCTTAAAGGAAGCGCAAGCCTTTGGAACTGTTGATATTGTTGCTTCATCAAAAGATAAAAATTATAATTATATACCAAAAGATTTTACAATTTCTGCTGATACAGATTATGTTCATTTTACAAGTAATAATACAATCTATGGCACTCAGTTTAAAGAATTCCCTAAAACCGATGCTTTATTGGTTTGTGATATGAGTTCTGATATTTTTTCTCGTAAGCTTGATTTTTCAAAATTTGACCTAATCTATGCTGGAGCTCAAAAAAATATGGGTCCTGCCGGTGCAACCTTGGTTGTTGTAAAAGATGAAATTTTAGGAAAAAATAATCGTAAAATTCCAACCATGCTAAATTACCAAACACATATCTCTAAAGACAGTATGTTTAATACGCCTCCTGTTTTTCCAATTTATGTATCTATGTTAACTCTGCAATGGTTAAAAGATATGGGTGGTCTTGATGCAATTGAAAAGAAAAATATCGCTAAAGCGGAATTACTTTATAACGAAATTGATAATAACCCTTTATTTAAAGGAGCAGCTGCAAAAGAAGATCGTTCAAATATGAATGTTACTTTTTTATTAACTGACGAAAGTAAAAAAGCAGAATTTGATCAAAAGTGGAAAGAAGCTGGTATTAGCGGAATTAACGGTCACCGCTCGGTTGGTGGATATCGTGCAAGTATTTACAATGCAATGCCAATTGAAAGCATACAAGTATTGGTAGATATTATGAAAAATCTTTAATTCAACATGCCTAACGAAAATAAATTCAAAATTTTAAAACAGGTTGTAGAAAATCAAATTCCTGCAAATAAATTATTAGGTTTAAAAGTATTAGAATTAAAAGAAGGATACACAAAAATCCACATTCCATTTAAGGAAGAATTTATTGGAGATTTTATCCAAAAACGTTGGCACGGTGGCATTCAGGCAAGTATTGCCGATAATGCCGGTGGAATTGTTGCTATGAGCACTATTGGTAGTTTTGACGAAAGAGTAAGTACTATCGATATGCGAATTGATTATCTACACGGTTCAGAACCTAAAGATTTTTTCGCTGAAGCGGAAATTATCAAAAATGGAAAACGAATTGTAAAAGCCGACGTAAAATTATATCACGAAAAAGAAAAAATTGTTGCTATAGCACGATGTGCATTTAGCGTTTTAAGAAAATAATAATTAAACATTAAATTTAGAACAAATGAAAGTTTTAGCTAATGACGGTATCGCAAAATCAGGTGTAAAAGCACTTGAAAAAGCCGGTTTTGAAGTTATTTTAACCAATGTTGCTCAAGATCAATTAATCAATTATATCAACGAAAACAAAATAGATGTTTTATTGGTAAGAAGCGCAACAACAGCAAGAAAAGATATGATAGATTCTTGTCCATCCTTAAAAATCATTGGCCGTGGTGGTGTTGGTATGGATAATATCGATGTGGAGTACGCAAGAGAAAAAGGATTGAAAGTAATTAATACTCCTGCCGCCTCATCACACTCAGTTGCAGAATTAGTATTTGCACATCTTTCTGGAATGGTTCGATTTTTACATAAATCAAACCAAAGTATGCCAATGGAAGGTGATTCAAAATTTAAAGAGTTAAAAAAATCTTTTGCCAAAGGGGTTGAACTAAAGGGTAAAACCATGGGTATTTTAGGTTTCGGTCGTATAGGACAAGCAACAGCAAAAATTGCTTTAGGACTAGGAATGAAAGTAGTTGCTTACGATCCATTTATGGATAGTGCGCATTTAGCTCTTAATTTTTTTGACGGTCAATCTGTAAGTTTTACAATTGATACAATCTCTAAAGAAGACGTTTTAAAACAAGCAGATTTTATTTCTCTTCATGTTCCTGCTCAAAATGAATATGTAATTTCTGATGATGAGCTTAACATGATGAAAGATGGCGTTGTACTTGTCAATGCTGCTCGTGGTGGAGTTGTTGATGAAATGGCTTTGGTTAGAGCATTAGAAAATGGTAAGGTTTCAGCAGCTGCATTAGATGTTTTTGAAAAAGAACCAAAACCAGAAATTCAACTATTAATGAATGATAATCTTTCATTAACTCCTCATATTGGTGCTGCTACTTTAGAAGCGCAAGATAGAATTGGTGAAGAATTAGCATCTCAAATTATTGAAATATTGGGTTAATAATAATAAACTATGATGTAAATGACAAGATTAATTTTATAACATCATAATAATTATTAAAAAATAGAGGTTTTTTACATATTATGTAATTAATCTCTATTTTTGCTTTTTATAACAAATAAATAGATATTATGGCCATAATAAAACCATTTTGTGCAGTTCGTCCAACCCGTGACAAAGCTGCTCTAGTTACGACACGCTCCTATCATATATATGAAAAATCTGAACTCAAATCAATATTAAAATATAATCCATTTTCATTTTTACACATACTTAGACCTGGCTTTAAATTTAAAAAACGTGTTACTGGTGAAGAGCGATTTAAAATGGTACATAATCGATATTTTGAGTTTAAGGAAAATAATATTTTTATTAAAGAAGAAAAGCCCGTTTATTATTTACACCAAAAAACTTATAATGGAACAACTTTTTGGGGTATAATTGCTGCTTCAAATATTTCTGATTATGAAAATAATATCATCAAAAAGCATGAAAAAACTTTGCACAAACGTGAGGTTTTGTTTGGTCATTATTTAGATGTTACAGGTTTTAATGCTGAACCTGTTTTAATTACCTATCCAGATGATAAAAATCTTGATGATATCTATAAAAAATATCAACAAATAAGACCAGAATATGAGTTTACTACTAATAAAAACAGAACACATTTGTTTTGGATAGTTGATGAAGAAAATGATATAAAAATAATTGAGGATTCTTTTTTAAAAATGAACAATATTTATATTGCCGATGGTCATCATCGCTCTGCATCTTCACATTATTTAAAGAATAAATTAGAAACTGAAAATATCAATCATAAAGGAGATGAAAATTATAATTTCTTTATGAGCTATATGATTCCTGAATCAAATTTAAGAATTTCACCTTTTAATCGTTTGGTCAAATCATTAAATAACCTTAGCAAAGAAGAGTTCTTAATAAAATTAGACGAAATTTATCGTATAGAAAATATAGGTAACCAATCATATAAACCATCAAAAAAACACCATTTTTGCATGTACTTGGATGGTGAATATTACAAATTATATTTGCGAAAAACAGAGTATAAAATTGAAACAGCTTTAGATGATCTAGATCCAGAAATTCTATCAAAAACAATTTTAGAACCTATTTTGGGAATTACAGATTTAAGTAACGATAAAAACATTCATTATATTCCTGAAATTATTTATCCGGATGGAATAAAAAATGCTATTGATTCGGGTAAATATAAAGTTGGATTTGGATTATTCCCGGTATCTGTAGAACAATTAAAATCAGTTGCTGATGCCAATTTATCAATGCCTCCAAAAAGCACTTATATAGAGCCAAAATTAAGAAGTGGATTGACTATTTACGAGTTAAGATAAAATGTTAGATTTTTGCCTTTTTTTATAAGAATCATCATTAATTTTTAATTAATTTTGTAATTGATAAACCTCAATGTATGTTTGTAAAACAAAATATTATAGAGTTTAAAAAAACTCTTCCTAAAGAAATTACTTTGGTTGCAGTTTCAAAAACTAAACCAATTTCTGATATTCAAGAAGCTTATGATACTGGGCATAGAATTTTTGGCGAAAATAAAGTCCAGGAAATGGTTCAAAAATATAAAGTATTACCAAAAGATATTGAATGGCATATGATTGGTCATTTACAACGAAATAAGGTAAAATATATGGCTGAATTTGTAAATTTAATTCACGGAGTTGATAGTTTAAAAACTCTAAAAGAAATAAATAAACAAGCCAAGCATCACGATAGAATTATAAATTGTTTACTACAAGTAAGAATTGCCCAAGAAGAAACAAAATTTGGTTTAACTCACAATGAAATTGAAGAAATACTAAATTCTGAAGAATTTAAAAATTTTGAAAATATTAGAATTACCGGACTGATGGGGATGGCAAGCTTTACTTCTGATAAAGAACAAGTTACACATGAGTTTCAATCTTTAAAAGATTTTTTTAATAAATTAAACAATAATAAATTTTTCAACTTTCAGCTTTCAACTTTATCTATGGGTATGAGTGGAGATTATCAAATTGCCATTGCAAATGGAAGTAATATGATACGAGTTGGAAGTAAAATTTTCGGAGAAAGAAATTATATTAGCTAATTCGAAATTGTTAATATGAATTTCAAATTCATCATAAATACAAAACAATAAACTCTAAGCTTAAAATATTTAATGCATTATCTTAAAAAGTAACTCTTTTAAAATATCACCTTGCGGTAAATTTGATGCTCCAACACCTTTACTTTTCAAATCAGCATCACGTAAAAGTGAGATAATCTGAGATACTTTTCGCATAGGATATTTAGCTGCTGTTAATTGATATTCTCTAATGAAAAATGGGTTTATTTTTAAAACTTTTGACACATTAATTTTACCCTTATCTTTCAATCCATGATACATTAACAGTTTTGTAAAGAAACTATTAAGTAAAGAAATAGTCATCACTAATGGGTTACTTTTAGGATTTTGAGCAAAATAATTTATTATTTGATTTGCCTTAACAATATTCTTTTCCCCAATTGCCTTTTGTAACTCAAAATTATTAAAATCTTTGCTAATTCCTATATTCTCCTCAACATGAATATCCTTTATGATAGCACCTTCTGGAAGTATTACCATTAATTTTTCAATCTCATTATAAATTTTAGACAAATCTGTACCTAAAAATTCAATTAACATTTGAGCAGCTTTAGGTTCGATTCTATAATTTTTTTCCGCTAGAATATAATCAATCCAATCTCCAACTTTATTTTCATACAAACGCTTACTTTCAAATAAAAATGCAGATTTTGCGATGATTTTTGCTAATTTCTTTCGCTTATCCAATGATTTGTATTTATAAGCAAAAACTAAAACTGTTGTAGGTTGAGGATTTTCAGCATAAGGAACTAAATTCTCAATACTCCTTGAAAGGTCTTGTGCTTCTTTTACAATAATTACTTGTTTATCTGCACCCATTGGGTAACGCTTGGCATTAGCAATTATCTCTTCAACTTCAATATCTCTTCCGTAAAGCACTAACTGATTAAACCCTTTTTCTTCTTCCGATAATATATTGTTTTCAATTATATCGGTAATTTTATCAATATAAAAAGATTCTTCACCCATCAAGAAATATATAGGGTATATTTTTCCGTTAGAAATATCTTCTTCTATTTGTTTTATTCGTTTCATCTATAAAATTAATTCCGCTTTAGCGAAATTATTATATTTTAAATTATAATTTTGAAGAATGAAAATTTTTATATGCAAAAATTAAATCTTCCTTCTTATTCATTCAGAATCAAAAATAAAGAAAATAAGTATCTTATTTTTGATATAATCAGAAAAAAATATGTGATTTTAAATCCTGAAGAATGGGTACGACAACATTGGATCCATTATTTAATCGATGAAAAGAAATATCCTAGCTCATTAATTGGTATTGAAAAACAATTAATTATCAATAATTTACAAAAAAGAACTGATATTTTAGTCTTTGATAATAAAGGTAAACCAAATATTATTATTGAATGTAAGGCACCAAATATTAAAATTACACAAAATACTTTTGACCAAATTGCAAGATATAATTTAAAATTAGAAGCAAAGTATTTAATCGTTACCAACGGATTACAACATTTTTATTGCAAAATGAATCACGATGAAATGAAATATGAGTTTTTAAAAGATATTCCTAACTATTAAATTTTTTATTTGCATCACATTTAATGTATGTTTGCATTAATAATTATAAAAATATATCCTGAAATTAGCTATCGTCATATTAAATTGGAATGGGAAAGATTTACTAGAAAAATTTCTTCCATCAGTTGTTGAGTTCAGTAAAAATGATGCTGAAATTTATATTGCCGATAATGATTCTAGTGATGATTCAATTTCATTTTTAAGCTCAAATTATCCTGATATAAGAATTATTCAAAACAATGAAAATGGAGGTTATGCTAAAGGCTATAACGATGCTTTACAGCATATAAAAGCAGATATTTTTGCTTTGGTAAATTCAGATATTGAAGTTTCAAAAGATTGGCTAAAACCAATCATTCAACAATTTAAGAATGAAGTCAATACTGCAGCAATTCAACCAAAAATTATCGACTATAAAGATAAAACTAAATTTGAGTATGCAGGGGCTGGTGGTGGTTTTATCGATTTTTTTGGTTATCCATTTTGTAAAGGCAGAATCTTTGAAACTTTAGAAAAAGATTCAAATCAATACGATGAAATTGATGATATTTTTTGGGCTTCTGGAGCTTGCTTATTTATTAGATCGTCCATTTTTTTAAAAATGAATGGCTTTGATGAAGATTATTTTGCACACATGGAAGAGATAGATCTTTGTTGGAGAATTAAAAATGAAGGTTTTAATATTCAATATACTGGGAAATCGACTGTTTATCATGTTGGAGGTGCAACTTTAAATGAATACAATCCAAGAAAAACTTTTTTAAACTTTAAAAATAGTTTGGTTACAATTCTAAAAAATGTTCCTTTTCCATCAGTCATATTTGTAATTTTTACTAGACTGATCTTAGATGGAATTGCTGGGATTAGATTTTTATTTGATTTAAAATTTTCACATACTTTTGCAATAATAAAAGCACATTTTAGTTTTTACTGGAGCATTCCTAAAACACTTAAGAAAAGATCAAAAATTTCAAGAAAGAATAAACATTACTATTACACTTTTAGTATTGTTTGGCAATATTTTGCAAGAGGTAGAAAAACTTTTAAGGAGATTAAGTAAATTTTGATTCTTTACTGTGATAAAGCCAGGTTACTACTATTACCTAACACTATCCTTTATATGGATAATATCTCTTTTAACGCTACCAGTTTGAACAGCCTTATGACTTTCAAAACATTCTAAAAAGGCTTCAATAATTTGTAGATCACTAGCTTTTTGTAT
>DAOUQH010000115.1 GCA_030625645.1 Flavobacteriia bacterium
AAAACCAAAAGAAAATAGAAATGCCTGTGTTTACTCTAATTATTGTGGAAGCTACGGCTGCTCTTCTGATGCTAAAGGTAGCTCAAGAACTGCATTGCTAAATGATGCAATAGAGACCGAAAATTGTAAAATACTTCCTAATTCTAAAGTTTTTTTTCTTAAAACGAATGAAAATGGAAAAATAATTGAAGCCCATTATTATGGGAAAGAAAATACCAAAAATTTGGTTAAAGCAAAGATTTTTGTTGTTGCTGCACAAGCAATTGAAACCTCTCGATTACTTTTAATGAGTAAAAGCAAAGACTTTCCTAATGGCTTATCAAATAATAATGGACAAGTAGGTAAAAATTTGATTTTCTCTGCCGGTGGCACAGGTTCTGGTCAGTTTTATTATGATGATCTTACCGATAAAGAAGTAATGGAACTCAAAAAACCTGGAGTTTTCGTGAATAGATCAATTCACCAATGGTATGAAATTAACAGTAATGAATTTGGAGGAAAAGTTAAAGGCGGAACCATTGACTACCTTTTTGAACACACCAATGCAATCTCAAAATCAATAAAACAAAAATGGGATGAAAATGGCAACTTACTTTATGGCTCTAGATTAAAAGAAAAAATAAAAAATCACTTTACAAAACAACGCAGATTAAAATTTGAAATCTTTGCCGACTGGCTTCCTAATGATAATTGTTTTGTTAGCTTAGATCCAAATATTAAAGACAAATGGGGAGATCCTGTTGCAAGAATTAGACTCGGACACCATAATCACGATATCAAAGTTGGAGAATATTTAGCTACAAAAGCCGAACAATTACTAGAAGAAATGGGTGCAAAAAATATCTACTCTAATATTTCTGGAGGTGCCCCACCAAACCTTGTTGTTGGTGGTTGTAGATTTGGCAATGATCCAAAAAATACTGTATTAAACAAAGACTGCCAATCTCATGAAGTTGAAAACCTTTTTATTACTGATGGTAGTTTTATGCCAACCGGTGGCAGTGTAACATATACTTGGACCATCTATGCAAATTCATTTAGAGTTGCCGAAAAAATTATTGAGAAACTTAGTTAATTCATTTCAATTAGCAAAAATAATTAAACAATCACTCCTGTAAATAATTGATTCTATTTACTTTACACATCTAATAATCCTCTAATTAAAATATTATTAATTAAAATTACATTTTTTTGTAAGGAATAATATGTTCTTCTGACAGAATATATGAATTTAAAAAAAATAAAATGAATGTAAAAAAAACTTATAAATGTTTTGTAGATAAAGCACAAAACTTAGAAAGTATTCCACTTTTAGCAATCAGGCTAGTTTTAGCTGTAGGTTTTTACGGACCAGCCAAAATGAAAATTGGAAATATTGATAATATTGCCAAATGGTTCGAAGGATTAGGTTATCCTTTACCTACATTAAATGCATATTTAGCAGCTGGAACCGAAACTCTAGGTGTAATTTTGCTATTTTTAGGTTTAGGAACAAGATTAATTTCAATACCATTAATGATTGTTATGCTAGTTGCAATTTTTACAGTTCATTTTGTCAATGGCTTCGAAGCAGGATCAAATGGATACGAAATACCATTATATTATCTAATAATGCTATTTACTTTATTTGTTTTTGGTGGAGGAAAATTTAGCCTAGACCATTTAATAAAAAATAAAAAAGTATATTAGCAACTTTTGTTACAAAAAAAAATAATTAATTAATACTTAAATTTATCATTATGACAACAAAAAACTATTTAAAAACTATTTCACTTCTTTTATTCTTAACTGTAGGAATATTTGCATTATCCTCTTTTAATGACAAAGAAATTAAGAAACAAGAAAAACAAACTCTAGTTGATTCTAGTAATCAAACTTATGCTTTCAACACTAAATATGGTGATGGAAAATGTGGTGACGACAAAAAAGCTGCAAAGAAAGGTAAAGATGGAAAATGTGGTGACGGAAAATGCGCCGATGGAAAATGTGGTGATGGAAAATGTGACGCTGATAGAAAAGATGCTAAAAAAGGCAAAGATGCTAAATGTGGTGATGGAAAATGTGGTGATGACAAAAAAGCTGCGAAAAAAGTTAAAGATGCCAAATGTGGCGATGGAAAATGTGGGTCTTAAAATAATCTAATTCAATCAAAAAAAGGATTTAACTTCAATAGTTAAATCCTTTTTTTATACTTAATATTTTAAAATTATACTTTTAGCATTTTAAATGTTCCAACTTTATTTGCAACTTGTACATTGACAAAATAAGTTCCAGTTGGTAAATTATTCATATCAATTTTGGTATCAAAATTTGATGGAGATTCCCTTATAACTTCCTGTCCAATAACATTAAAAACTCTTATTTTATCTATCTTTTCATTTGCAGAAAGGTTTACGATACCATTAGTTGGATTTGGATAATAAGAAAACCCTTTTAAACTTAACTCATCTAATCCTGCAATACTTGTATTTGACAATTTAAAATTATCTATACCAAGTCCCCACGATAAAAAATTCTCATCATCATAGATAAACTTAACCTTAAAAGCTGCATTCAAATATGCGCTTACATCAAAAGTTGCTGTTTGGTTTTCTCCTGTATCTCTTGGTGTATCGGTATCTTGAAAAAATACTCTTTTCCATTCTGTACCATCAAAAACCTGAACTTCAAACTCTCCTTTTCTAAAAGAAGTTATTGTTTGTAAATTATAAACAACCTCAATTTCAGCAGAATTTACATCTGATAAATCAATTTCAGGTGAAGTTAAAAAAGCTTCATTATTGCTTAAAGCTCCACATATAAAATCGTCAAATAATGCAGCTCCCGAAGGGAATTTAGCTTTTGTGGTACCACTTGCAGGCATTTCACCAGTAAAACCAAACTTCCAATCACAGTTACTTCCTCCATTAGCTGTCCATCCTAAAGGTGTTGCTGTTAATGAAAAACCCTCTTCTTGAAGAATTTGCTGAGCATTAATTGTTAAACTAATAAGAATGAAAGCAATAAAAATTGTAATCTTTTTCATAATAATTTGAATTTACTTAATAATACAAACGTAAAGTATCGATTTATGTTATTGAAAATTATTGAATTTACTAACATTAACACTTTTCCTATTTTTATGTTATTATTAACTTCTTTGTTTAGCTGAAAAAATTATCTTTGTAATCCAAAAAAAATAAATATTATGAAAGACGGATTATACGCAAAAGTTAAAACTTCAAAAGGTGATATCCTTTTAAATCTAGAGTTTGAAAAAACACCTGGTACAGTGGGAAATTTTGTTGCCTTAGCTGAAGGAAACATGGAGAATACTTCTAAACCTCAGGGTAATAAATATTATGACGGATTAAAATTTCACAGAGTAATTGATAATTTTATGGTCCAAGGTGGTTGCCCACAAGGAACAGGTACAGGAAACCCTGGATATAGTTTTGATGATGAGTTTCATTCTGAATTAAAGCACGATAAACCAGGTATTTTGTCTATGGCAAATTCTGGACCAGCTACTAATGGAAGTCAATTTTTTATTACACATGTCGAAACTCCTTGGTTAGATAATAAACATACTGTTTTTGGAAATGTTGTTGAGGGTATGGATGTTGTAAATTCTATAAAACAAGATGATACTCTTGAAAATATTGAGGTTATTAGAGTTGGTGAAGCTGCAGAAAAATTTAACGCTATTGAGACTTTTAGATCTTTTGAAGGAGGTAGAGAGCAAAAAATTGAAGAAGCTAAAAAACAAATGGAAGCTGAATTAGAGAAAATTGCTGCTGGTTTTGATAAAACTGATAGTGGTTTACGCTATAAAATTATCCAAAAAGGTGATGGAAAAAAAGCTGAAAAAGGAAAACAGGTTTCTGTACATTACAAAGGGCAATTAACTAATGGAAATGTCTTTGATTCATCTTATCAACGCAAAGAGCCAATCGACTTTACTATTGGTGTTGGTCAAGTAATTAAAGGTTGGGATGAAGGAATACAGTTATTACAAGTTGGTGACAAAGCTAGATTTGTTATCCCTTCTGAAATGGCTTACGGAAGCCAAGGTGCTGGTGGTGTAATTCCCCCAAATGCAACTTTAATCTTTGATGTAGAATTAATGGATGTAAAATAAAAATATTTTGAGTTTTGGGTTTCGAGTTATAACTCGGAATCCACAACTTAAAACAAATTATTTCCACTTAATATTACAACCAATACTCGGTTTTTGATCTTTTGATATTTCTTTTCCGTCGAGCAGATTTTGTAAAGCTTTTCTTAAATCTTTTCCCGTTACCGGATTGCCATTTTCAGGTCTTGAATTATCAATCTGACCTCGATAAACCAATTTCAAATCTTTATCAAAAACATATATATCAGGCGTACATGCAGCATCATAATATTTTGCAACCTCCTGTGTTTCATCATATAAATACGGAAATGGATATTTTAAATTATGTGCAACTTTCTTCATTAAATGTGGTGCATCTTGTGGATAATTCTCTACATCATTAGATGAAATTGCTAAAAATTCAATATCTTTCTTATTAAACTCATTTGCAATATTTACCAATTCTTTATTGATGTGAATTACAAACGGACAATGATTACAAATAAAATAAATTACTGTAGCCAACTCTCCTCTAAGTTCAATTAAACTTAAATTCTTATCCGATACGGTATCTAATAAATTAAATTCTGGGGCTTTTGTCCCTAAAGGAAGCATATTTGAGGGTGTACGTGACATATTTTGTTTATTTTTATGTATCAAAAATAATAAAATATGATTAAAGAAATAATCACATTTGAAGATTTTCAAAAAATAGATTTTAGAATAGGTACAATCATTCAGGTAAATGATTTTCCAAAAGCAAGAGTACCAGCTTATCAACTAAAAATTGACTTTGATAGTTTAGGAATAAAAAACTCCAGCGCCCAAATTACTAACCTTTACAATAAAGATGATCTTGTTGGAAAACAAATTATTGCAATCATTAATTTTAAACCTAAACAAATTGCAAATTATATGAGTGAATGTTTGGTTTTAGGTATTCAAAATGAGAAAGATGTTGTACTTTTACAAACGCAAAAAAATGCAAAAAACGGCACAAAAGTTTCATGATTATATTATTTTAAATTAAACAAAAATGTCTTTATATCAAAAATTAGAGCAATTATCAGGTGAGTTACAAGGTGAGTTCTTTTATGATGACTTACTTAAAAGTATATATGCTACAGATGGTTCGGTTTACCGAAAACTACCTACTGCTATTGCTTATCCAAAAGATAAAAAGGATATTAAAAAATTAATTCAATTTTCTAAAGAAGAAAATATTACACTTATTCCCAGAGCAGCCGGAACATCACTAGCTGGGCAAGTTGTTGGTGACGGGATTATTGTTGATATTTCTAAACATTTTACTGAAATTCTTGCATTTGATGAAAAAAATAAAACTGTAACTGTACAACCCGCAGTTATTAGAGATGAATTAAATTTATTTCTAAAACCTTATGGCTACTTTTTTGGTCCAGATACTTCTACGAGCAATCGATGTATGATTGGTGGTATGGTTGGCAATAACTCATCTGGCTCTACCTCAATTCAATACGGAGTTACTCGTGATAAAATTTTAGAATTAAAAACTATTCTATCTGATGGTTCTGAAGCTGTATTTAATGATTTAAACAAATCAGAGTTTATTGAAAAAACCAAAGGAAATAATCTGGAAAATACTATTTATAAAACCTTATTTACTGAACTTTCTAAACCTGAAGTTAGAGAAGAAATAATTAAAGAATTTCCAAAACAAACTATTCATCGCCGTAATAATGGCTATGCTATTGATGACCTACTAGATACAGAAGTTTTTAGCGAAAGTGATAATCAAATAAACCTAGGAAGATTACTTTGTGGAAGTGAAGGAACCCTAGCTTTTACAACAGAAATTACTGTAAAAGTTGATGACTTACCTCCTAGCGAAAGTATTATGGTTGCTTCTCATTTCAATACTATTGAAGAAAGTATGGAAGCTGTAGTTATCGCTATGGAACATAATTTATATATGGCGGAATTAATGGACAGAACCATTTTGGATTGTACTAAAAACAACCGAGAACAAATGAAAAACCGTTTTTTTGTTGAAGGAGATCCTAAAGCAATTTTAATGTTGGTTGTTTCGAGTAATTCGATGGAAGAAACTCAAAAATTAGCCGATAATCTAATTGCTGATTTACAACAAAATAACTATGGATATGCACATCCAAAACTAATTGGTGCAGATATCGATAAAGTAGTAAATTTACGTAAAGCAGGCTTAGGTTTGCTTGGAAATATAGTAGGTGATGACAAAGCTGTTGCTTGTATTGAAGATACAGCTGTTGAACTTAAAGATCTTCCAAAATATATTGGTGAGTTTAGTAATATGATGAAAAATTATGGTCAGGATACTGTTTATTATGCACATGCTGGTGCAGGTGAATTACATTTACGACCTATTTTAAATCTTAAAAAAAGAAAAGACGTTGAGAGTTTTAGAACCATTACAAGCGATGTTGCAAAAATGGTAAAAAAATACAGCGGATCGATGAGCGGCGAACATGGTGACGGAATTGTTAGATCTGAATTTATACCAACAATTATTGGTGAAAAAAATTATGAATTACTTAAAAAAATAAAATACACTTTTGATCCAAATAATGTTTTCAATAAAGGTAAGATTATAGATGCATTTAAAATGGATGAATCACTTCGCTATGAAATCGACAGGGTTGAACCTAAAATTGAAACTATTTATGATTTTTCTGATTCTCAAGGAGTCTTAAGAGCTACAGAAAAATGTAATGGGTCTGGAGATTGTAGAAAACCTGTTTCAGCAGGAGGAACAATGTGTCCTAGTTATCGTGCCAGTAAAGACGAAAAAGACACTACTAGAGCAAGAGCCAATGCTTTACGTGAGTTTTTAACCAATTCTGAAAAGGTTAACAAATTCGACCACAAAGAATTAAAAGAAGTTTTTGATCTATG
>DAOUQH010000012.1 GCA_030625645.1 Flavobacteriia bacterium
ACACCATCAATTGGAGAATGAATTTTAGTATATCCTAAATTAATCTGAGCTATATTCAAATTTGCATTTGCAGCATTTACAGATGATCGAGAGGCATCTTTTTTTGCTTGTGCCATGTCTAAATCTCGTTTACTAACTGCGTTCATATCTGCAAGGGGCTTAATTCTTTTCAAGTCACTATCACTTTGCGTATACATTGTATTTGATTGAGAGACCATACTCTGTTGCGCTGCTACAGCTTCTCTAAAAGGCTTATCGTCAATTGAATACAATAATTGTCCTTTTTTAACCTTAGAACCTTCTGTAAAATGAACTCTTTCTAAAAACCCTTCTACTCTGGCTCTTATTGGAATATCTTTTTCCCCATAAACCTGACCAACAAAATCTTTATGAATTGGCACACTTTCAGATTTAACTTGATAAACATTTACATTTTGTGGTGGCGGAGTTTTATCTTTTTTCTCATCTTTATTACATGAAATTATAACAAATAAGGATAAAACAAAAATGAGTATTTTTATTTTCATAGTCTGGATTGGTTAATTATTCTATAAAAATAAACAAAAAAATCGCCAATATTAAAATAATGACGATTTTAAAATTTTTATTATTGATTTAAACTTAATAAAATACAATATTACAAAGTTCTTTAATCTAATCAAATTCTCTCTAATGGTAAATAAATCTTCTAACTTTTGCTATATATCTAGCCAAACGAATTACTTGATGGCTATAGCCATATTCATTATCATACCAAACATATAGAATAATATTATTTCCATCTTTATCAACGATTGTTGCTTTACTATCAAAAATTGCTGGAGCAGATGTTCCAATAATATCTGAAGATACCAACTCATTACTAATTGCATATTTTATTTGCTCTACTAAATGACCTTCTAAAGCACTTTCTTTAATAATTTCATTAACACCTTTCTTATTTGTTTCTTTTATAATCTTCAAGTTTAATATTGCTAAAGAGCCATTAGGCACAG
Source organism: Flavobacteriia bacterium (assembly GCA_030625645.1). Lineage (GTDB taxonomy): Bacteria > Bacteroidota > Bacteroidia > Flavobacteriales > Flavobacteriaceae > Namhaeicola. The sequence goes on from DAOUQH010000012.1 coordinate 996, forward strand.
GAACTCTAATAGCATTTGATGTTAATTTACCCAACAAACTTGGTACTGCTTTTCCAACTGCATTACCAGCACCGGTTTCGGTAATAACCATATTAATTGCTGCAGCTCTTCCCCTGCGATATTTTTTATGCATATTATCCACTAAGTTCTGATCATTTGTATAAGCATGTATTGTTTCAAGATGACCTTTTTCTATACCAAATACCTCATCAATAGCTTGTAAAACTGGTGCAATTGCATTTGTTGTACATGATGCTGCAGAAAAAACATCATAATTATCAGGGTCATAATCCGTATGATTTACACCATAAACTATATTTGGTACTCCTTCTTTTCCAGGTGCAGTTAACAATACTTTTTCTACTCCTTTTGCTTTTAAATGACGTTCTAAAGCTTCTTTAGTTCTAAAAGCACCCGTATTATCAATTACCAAAGCATCATGAATACCATACAAGGTATAATCAATATCTTCGGGATTATTGGCTGAAATTATAGGTATAGTAGATCCATTAATAAGCAATGCATTTTTCTCGTAATCTGGTTGTACTGAGCCTTTAAAAACTCCATGTACTGAATCATTTTGTAATAATGCTGCTCTTTTATCTAAAACTGCAGGAGTAATTTCACCTCTTGTAACAATAGCTCTTAAACGTAACTGTTTACCCTTACCTGTTCTTGAAGTTAGTTCTCGTGCTAATAATCTACCTATTCTACCAAAACCATAGAGCACTATATCTTTTGATTGAATAACAATTGATTTATCTGCATCAGCAAATTCATTTTTAATAAAATCTAGATGATTATCATTCTCTTTTATATAAAATTCATAAGCCAGTTTACCGATATCAATTTGTGAAGGCGGAAGATCTAATTGAGAAATTATCTTTGCTATTTCTACAGCATCAAAAATTGAAATAGGTTTTTTTACAAACTTTTTTGCATAATTTACAATACTTAAAATTTCACTTACATTTTTGTCAATTAGCTGATTTCTAAACAAAACCAGTTCAATAGTTTTGTCGTACCAAAGATCACTAATAATTTTGATAAGTTCTACAGTAGCCCTTCGTTGTTCTACTTGTAATGAGAGTTCTGTTTCAAATTTTTTTTTTGGAGACATTTATTTTTATTTTATTGAGTTTAATAGTATGCCAAAATTAAAATAATATTTATACTATTCATAAAAAAACCATTAATAATAATTAATGGTCTTATAATTTAATTATGATAAAAATAATTATTCTAAACGTATATAGCCATAATCACCATTTTTCTTTAAGATCAATACATTTATATAATCTTTATTCTGACTAACTTTAAGCATTTCCTCTATATCTTCAACTGTTTTCACTTTTTGATCTTCAATTGCCAGAATATAATCACCATTTCTAACGCCATACTTCCTGATTAATTTATTGTTGGTTAGATCAATAATCTTAACTCCATAATCAATCCCTAATTTTTTGACTTCTTTACTCGGAATTGGCATTAATTCACCAAAATAATATTTGGTAAAATCACTTTTGCCATAATTTAATTTTCCAAATTGATTTTTTAGCTTCACAAATAATTCCTTTTCTTCATTATCTCTTAAAATGATTACTTTAATTTGATCTCCTGGTCTTTTTGAGCCTAGATATCCTTGTAAATCAGAAAACTTTTCAATATTAACATTATCCATTTTAATAATAACATCATTTTCAACAAAACCGGCTTCCTGAGCTGCACCTTGATCAATAACTCTAGTAATAATGACACCTTTTGACGTTGCTACACCATAATGTTCTGCCTTTTTACTATCTAAATCATCTACATTTATACCCAAATAAGCACGTTGTACATTACCAAACTCTAAAATATCTTCAATTACTTTTTTTGAAATATTAGAAGGAACTGCAAATGAGTAACCAACATAACTCCCTGTTTGTGATGATATTGCTGTATTAATTCCTATTAACTCACCTCTCACATTCACCAATGCTCCACCACTATTTCCAGGATTTACCGCAGCATCTGTTTGAATAAATGACTCAATTTTATTTGAATTATTTGAAATATGAATATTTCTTGCTTTTGCACTTACAATTCCGGCTGTAACCGTAGATGTTAGATTATATGGATTACCAACTGCCAAAACCCATTCGCCTACTTTTAAATTATCCGAATCACCAAAAGGTAAACTCGGTAAACTCCCACCATCAATTTTCAGCAATGCAATATCTGTACTTTCATCAAAACCAACAATATCTGCCTCATAGGATGACTTATCGTTTAAAGTAACTTCTATTTTTTTTGCGCCTTTAATTACATGATTATTTGTAATAATATATCCATCAGGTGAGATAATAACACCCGATCCTGTTCCAACAATTCTTGTTCCTCTCTCAGGTGTGTAACCATAAAAAAACTCAGCTAACGGATTGGGCTGTATAATAGATAGATTTTTAACATGTACAACTGCATTTACAGAAGATTCTGCTATTTTGGTAAAATCCATATTTTCAGCAGGCATTGCAGTTGTTATATAACTTGCTCTTTGAAAACCTTTGATTGAATCATTTGAAATTTCTACTTTATGTGTATCTGTTTTATCAAAAAACAACAAATAAGACCCTAGTGTTATAGCTCCTCCAAGAGCCGAAACTATAATTAAACTTAATACTTTTTTCATATTTTATATCTATTTTAACCCAAATTTAATTGAAATTTGTGAAACTTTTTTTTGTTTAACTAATATTTAACAAGCAATTTTTTAGTCGTAAAACACTATTTTTGTCCTTTACTAAATTTAATTCTTTGTGAAAATAAAATTTTATAAATATCAAGGTGCCGGAAATGATTTTATTATCATTGATAATCGTAGTGTGAATTTTCCGAAAGGTAACATCAAACTAATTCAAAATTTATGCCATAGAAAATTTGGTATTGGGGCAGATGGTTTAATGTTATTGGAAAATTCTAAAGATTACGACTTTAAAATGATGTATTTTAATGCAGATGGAAATGAAGGAACTATGTGTGGTAATGGTGGAAGATGTTTGGTTGCTTTCGCAAAACAATTTGGTATTATTAGTACAAAAACAACTTTTGAAGCTATTGACGGAATTCACCACGCAGAAATTACAGGTACTAATGTTAGTTTACAAATGCAGGATGTAAATGATATTGAAAGTTCTTATAACCATATTTTTTTAAATACAGGGTCACCACATCATGTAGAATTTCACAAGGATCTTACAAAACTTAATATTTATAAAAAAGGAAAAGAAATAAGATATGGAAGTCCGTACTTTGAAGAAGGAACTAATGTTAATTTTGCACAACAATTAAACTCAAATACATTTAAAGTACGAACTTATGAAAGAGGTGTTGAAAATGAAACTTTAAGTTGTGGTACAGGAGTAACTGCTGTTGCAATTGCAAGTAATTTTTTAAATATATCAGATTCAAACCATATAAACTTACAAACTTTGGGAGGTAACTTAGAGGTTAGTTTTGAAAAAAAGAATAATATATTTAAAAATATAATTTTAAAAGGACCTGCAACTTTTGTATATTCCGGAACTATTGAAATTTGAATATGCACATATTAGAAAACCAACATATTAAATTAAGAGCACTAGAACCTGAAGATCTTAACTTTTTGTTTAAAGCAGAAAATGATTATAATTTTTGGGAAGTAAGCAACACACAAAAGCCTTTTTCAAAATATATTTTAAAACAATATTTAGAAAATTCACATCTAGATATTTATGAAGCAAAACAGCTTAGAATGGTAATTGTTGAAAAAGAATCAAATGATAATATTGGATTTATCGATCTGTTTGATTTTAGCCCACAACATAAGAGAGCAGGTGTTGGAATTTTAATTATTGAAAAATTTCAAAATAAAGGTTATGCTTTTCAAACATTAGAACTTTTAATTGAATATGCTTTCGCTATTTTACAACTCAATCAAGTTTACGCAAATATCATCACTGATAACACCAAAAGCATTTCACTTTTTACCAAACTGAATTTTAATCAAGTGGGTATTAAAAAAGATTGGATTATTAATAAAGGTGAATTTAAAGATGTTGCTTTCTATCAGTTAATTAATCAAAAAATATAATTGAATCATAATACAGATGAATTTAAAAAAAATACTCCTAATAATCATCATAATCTCCTTAATCGTAGCAGGTTTTTTTGCTTTTAAATATTACAAAGTAATTAAAGGCAAAAGTGTTAGTCAAGATACTTATTTATACATTCCAACAAATTCAAATTTTGATGATATTACTAAATTAATTGAGCCTTATATTAAGGATAAAGAAGGTTTTATTTGGGTAGCAAAAAAGAAAAATTACCCAAACAAAGTAAGAGCTGGAAAATATAAGATTATTGAAGGAATGAGTAACGAAGAATTAGTTAATCACCTACGAGGCGGCGAACCTGAGACAATAGATTTATCATTTAATAATCAGGATACTTTTGAAAAATTAGCTGGAAGAATTGCCGAACAAATTGAAGCCGATTCTATTTCAATTTTAAATTCAATTACCGATAAAGATTTCTTATTAGATAATAATTTTGAAAAGAAAACAGGTTTAGCTATGTACATTCCAAATTCGTATGAATTCTATTGGAATACTTCAGCAAAAGAGTTTAGAAAAAAAATGCTTAAAGAATACAAAAGGTATTGGAATGAGGATCGTATTTTAAAAGCAAAAAAACAAAACTTAACACCAATACAAACGACCACATTAGCTTCAATTGTTCAAAAAGAAACAGCAACTGTAAGCGAACGACCGATTGTTGCCGGACTATATTTGAATCGTTTAAAAGATTTTTGGTTTTTACAAGCTGATCCAACTATAATCTATGCTATCAAACAAAAATATGGTGAAAATATCGATATAAAACGGGTTCTAACCAAAGATCTAACCATTGATTCGCCATATAATACTTATACCAATCTTGGCTTGCCACCCGGGCCAATTGGAATGCCTGATATTAGTTCGATAGAAGCAGTGTTAAATCCACAAGATCATAAATATTATTATATGTGTGCAAGTGTTGAAGATTTTGGACAACATGAATTTGCCAAAACATTAACACAACACAATATAAACGCCAGAAAATACCAGAATTGGATTAATAAACAAGGGATAAACAGGTAATATGTATCATTTATATTCTCTAAATTTTAGTAAATATTTATTCCAAAAATTATTAATTTTCAGTCTATTATTAGCTATTACATCCACAGTTTTTGGTCAGAATAAAACTTCTTTTTTTCAGAAATCAGATACTTTAAATAAAAAAAGGCGAAATGCTGTTTATATTACAGAAGCAGCTGGAGCAAGCATTGCTTTAATTGGTTTAAATCAACTGTGGTATGCAGATTATGAACGATCTGGTTTTCATTTTCTAAATGATAATTCTTCATGGAAACAAATGGATAAATTTGGTCATGCTTTTAGTTCTTATTATATAGGGAAAATGGGAATGGATGCCTTAGCATGGACAGGTGAATCAAAAAAGAAACAACTTCTATATGGAGCTACTTTAGGTTGGGCTTTTGTTACAACAATTGAAATTTTTGATGGACATTCTGAAAAGTGGGGCTTTTCAACTGGAGATGTTTTAGCAAATACGCTTGGAGCCGGACTTTTAATTGGACAAGAATTATTATGGGATGAGCAACGAATATTGTATAAGTTTTCATTTTCAACTTCAGAATATGCAAAAAATAATCCTAAAAAACTTGGAGAAAATACTATCCAACAACTCGTAAAAGATTATAACGGGCAAACCTATTGGTTTTCTATTAATGTATGGTCCTTTTTTAAGGAAAGTAACTTCCCTAAATGGTTAAATATTGCTATTGGCTATGGAGCAAACGGTCTGCCAGAGAGTAATATCAATTATTCCATTTACCCACCAAGAGCTTATGAAACTTACAGACAATTTTTCACTAGTATTGATGTGGATTTAACGAAGATTAAAACCAAATCACCATTTTTAAAGACAGTGTTTAATGTTTTTAATTTTGTTAAAATTCCTGCTCCAACAATTGAATATAGAAGTAATGGTGATTTTAAGTTTCACGCAGTTTATTTTTAATAACCTGAATGACATTGTCTTAATTATTTGTTAATTATTTTTTTAATCGTATTGTTACACGTACCTTTGCCCCGCAAATTAAAAACGTGGTTATATTTCACATTAATTATTTATACCATGTTGAAAAATAATTTTATTATCGGATCAAGAACCCTGTCAATAATCGTTCTATCTTTTATAGGAATTTCATACTCTATGAAACCTGATACTGAAAAGCTTCCTTTGCAGAAGGTTAATGCTATTTACACAGTTAAAAAAGATATCAAACCCTTTGAAATTTTTTACTCACCTATAACCGGAAAATCATTTATTGGATTTAAAGAAGCGGTTGCTTTTAAAGAATCTCAAGGAAAATATAACAGAGTAAATACACTTGGATATTTAGGCAAGTACCAGTTTGGTAAATCAACGCTAAATAGATTAAAAATCTATAACTCTAATGATTTTTTAAACAATCCTCAATTACAAGAAGAGGCTTTTATTGCTTTAGCTTCTCTTAATAAATGGATTTTAATAAGAGACATTAAACGTAGTGTTGGCAAAAAGATTAATGGTATTGTGATAACCGAATCTGGAATCTTGGCTGCGGCTCATCTTGCAGGCGCCGGAAATGTAAAAAAATATTTAAGGAGTAACGGAGTTAATAATTTTGGAGATGCTTATGGTAGCAGGGTTAGCAGTTATATGAAAAAGTTTTCGGGTTATGACACTTCATTTATAAAACCAATTAAAAATGCTACAGTTTCATAAGTTTAAAACTTATGAATAATAAAAATTGTTGGTCTTTTTTGTAAACTAGGAGTTTGTTTTCCCCATTCCATAATAGTCATCGTTTTAATACTTTCGCTTTGTAAAGTAATATCTGTTGCAATACACAGTAGTGTTGCAGGTGTTAAAACTCTCTTTAATTCTGAAAACATTTTTTCATTTCGATAAGGAGTCTCAATAAATAATTGTGATTGATTTCTAGACTTTGATAATTTTTCTAACTCTTTTATAGCTTTTTTTCTTTCTATATTATCAATTGGTAAATAGCCATTAAAAGCAAAGTTTTGACCGTTTAAACCAGAACTCATCATTGCCAAGATGATTGAAGAAGGGCCTACAAGCGGAACTACATTAATATTTATATGATGGGCTTGCATAACAATATTTGCTCCTGGATCAGCAACAGCAGGTACACCTGCTTCAGATAATAAACCAATATCCAATCCTTTTAAACAAACATCTAGATATTGTTTTGATTCAACTTCTGTAGTATATTTATCTAAAACAAATAAATTTAAATTGGGTTGTGATTTTCGAGGTGCAATTTTTTTTATGAATTTTCTTGCAGATTTTTCATTTTCAACGATAAAATAATCTAATTGCTCAACTATTTTCTTTACAGAAAGAGGTAATACCTCCAAAGGTTCATTATCACCTAAAGTTGTTGGAACCAAATATAGTTTTCCGCTTTCGTTTGACATACATTATAGATTTCTAACAATTTCATCACAAGCTTTATCTAAAAGATTAAAAACATGCTCAAATCCTTTTTCACCTCCATAATATGGATCAGGCACATCTAAACTCTCACCCGGATTTGTCATATTCATAATCATATTTACCTTCTGTTTATCTTGATCATTTCTTGCTAAAGATAAAATATCATTATAATTTGAAGAATCCATTGCGTAGATTTGGTCAAACTTATCAAAATCATAAATTGTGAAATGCCTACAACGTTGATTTGTTAAATCAATATTATTAATTCGGGCAATTTGAATAGATCTTTCATCAGGTAATTCGCCTACATGATAACTTGCAGTACCAGCAGAATCTACAAAAACATCATTACTATTAACTTTAGACCTTAAAATCCCTTCTGCTAATGGAGACCTACAAATATTTCCTAGGCAAACCATCAAAATTTTAATCATGATGTTAAATTAAAATGTTAATTTTTTTGTCAACTCTTCAACATGCTTACGGAATTGTTTGTCCGTTTCAGCTAGATTATCAACCGTTTTACAAGCATGTAAAACAGTAGCATGATCTCGACTTCCAATTTGCGAACCTATACTTGCCAATGAAGCTTTGGTCATTCTTTTTGCAAAAAACATTGCCAACTGACGCGCCTGCACGATATGACGTTTTCTAGTTTTTGACTGTAAAGTTGTTACATCCATTTCAAAGTACTTGGATACAACTTTTTGAATATAATTTATAGAAACCTCTTTTTTAGTATTCTTTACAAATTTATCAACAATTTGTTTGGTTAATGCTAAAGTAAACTCTTTTCTATTAAAAGAAGCTTGTGCAATCAAAGAGATTAATACTCCTTCTAGTTCTCTAACATTTGTCTTAATATTTTTTGCAATATATTCAACAATATCACTAGGAACTTCAACTCCATCTCTAAACATTTTATTTTCTAAAATAGAAATTCTGGTTTCATAATCAGGCGCCATTAACTCAGCTGATAAACCCCATTTAAACCTCGATAACAATCTTTGTTCAATATCTTGCATATCAACAGGAGCTTTATCAGAAGTTAGAATAACTTGTTTACCATTTTGGTGTAAATGATTAAAAATATGAAAGAAAACATCCTGTGTTCCAGTCTTTCCTGATAAGAATTGAACATCATCAACAATTAATACATCTATCATTTGATAAAAATGTATAAAATCATTTCGAGTATTTCCTTTTACAGATTCAATAAATTGTTGTGTAAATTTCTCAGCAGAAATATATAAAACTGTTTTATCTGGATATTTATCTTTTATCCTTACTCCTATTGCTTGGCCTAAATGTGTTTTTCCTAAACCTACTCCACCATAAATTAATAATGGATTAAATGAAGTTCCTCCTGGCTTATTTGAAACCGCCATCCCTGCAGAGCGAGCTAACCTGTTTGAATCACCTTCTATAAAATTATCAAAATTATAATTAGGATTTAATTGTGATTCAATCTTAACTTTTTGGATTCCAGGAATTACAAAAGGATTTTTTAATTCGCGTTTGTCAATTTCCAAAGGAACAGAAACACCCTGTGAATTAAATGGTTTTCTATTTGAACTTGGAAATTTAACTGTATGTGGTTTTTTACTACTATAAGAATTTTCCATTTTTACATCGTACACCAATTTGGCTCTTTCACCTAATTCTTTAACTAAAGCAACTCTTATCAATTTTATGTAATGCTCCTCCAACCATTCAAAAAAGAATTTGCTAGGCACCTGTATTGTCAACACTTCTCCTGAGATCTTAATTGGCTTAATTGGTTCAAACCAAGTACGATAAGCTTGTGGTTTTATGTTATCTTTAATAAAAAGCAGACAGTTATGCCATACAGAGTTAGCTGTTTGAGTCATCTAATTAAAATGAATTTCGAATTGTACTTTATTTTCCCTTTTCCCCAGAAGAAATTACTCCTCTTAACGATTACAAATTTGTGAATAAAGTTTGTTAAAAAAAAATAAAATTGCTATTGGTTTATAATTATTTTTTACGTATCTAATACACCAACAAAATACAAAAAAATGTTCAAAAATAAAATTAATATACGTGTAAGATATGGAGAAACTGACCAAATGGGTTATGTTTACTATGGTAATTATGCGCAATACTTTGAGGTTGGGAGAGTTGAGTGGTTACGCACCTTAGGGGTGAGTTACAAAAGTCTAGAAGAATCAGGAATTATGCTTCCCGTGCTGAATATGAATGTAAATTACTTAAAACCTGCCAAATACGATGATTTACTCACTGTTGTTACCGAAGTTGTTAAAAATCCAATGGTAAAAATTAAATTTGAATTTCAGATTTTTAACGAGGAAAAAGAACTATTAACAACCGGAGAAACCACTTTAGTTTTTATTGATATGAAAAAAAACAAACCTACAAAAGCTCCAAAATTTTTATTAGACAAATTATATTGCTCTATTTAAAATTAACAAATTACACTTTTTTAATTTTAACACATCTAAGATCTTCAAAAGCATTTTTTAATTGAGATCCATCATTTTTTCTAACTGAGATTAAAAAGTCACATTGCATTTCCATTTTTTGATTAATTAAGTTAATGTTTTTTTCTTTTATCAATCGCATTACTTTATTCATATCTTTATATTCAAATTGAATATTATATGATACATCAATAGTCTTTGTTACAATTTTAGCATTGTTCAATACTAAGTTTGCAGCTGTTTTATATGCATTAATCAAACCTCCAACTCCTAATTTTGTACCACCAAAGTACCTTACAACTACTATTAAAACATTGGTTAAATCAAAGGAAAGTATTTGTCCGTATATTGGTTGACCAGCACTATTATTTGGTTCGCCATCATCATTAGCTCTAAATCGCTTTGTTTCTTCACCAATTCTCCAGGCATAGCACCAATGGCGCGCTTTATGATGTTCCTCTTTTAACTGACCAATAAATCTTTGAATATCTTCTTCAGAAGAGACAGGAAATGCATACGCTAAAAATTTGCTACCCCTATCCTTAAAAATAGCATCATTTGCTGGAAAGGTAATCGTTTTAAAAGAATCTAAATTTTCCTCCAAATTTTAAATATTTGTCATTTCTTCTTCAAACAGATGTTTATTTTTAAATAAATCTATAACTTCTTCGTTATCGGGATTCAAATTCCACACATGCAAACCAAGTTTTTTTGCAGCATCCGTATTTTCAACTTTATCATCAATAAATAAAGTTTCATCTTTTTTTAGATTATTTTCTTTTAAGATATATTGAAAAACTTCTAGATCAGGCTTTCTTAGGTTAATCTCATTTGAATAATAAACCTTTTCAAAACAATTTGCAAACCTACTATAAAAATCATATCCAACCTGATCTTTAAAATAAGCAACATGCAATTCATTGGTATTACTCAAAAGGAAAAGTCTATATTTATTTGGAATACTTTCCAGAAAAGAAAGTCGGTGAACAGGAAAATCAATCAAAATAGAATTCCATAGTTTTATCAATTCATCCTCTGTTTTATCTATAAATAGCATTTTGTAGAATTTTTTAAAATCTTCTACAGAGATTAATCCTTTTTCAAATTGTTTATTAATATCTTCTATTTCTTTGAAGGAATTATCAAGATTATTAGTTTTTAATTCATTATTTGCCATTTTTTCATCAATATTGATAAAAATGTCTCCTAAATCGAATATTATATTTTTAATCATTTTGAGAGAATTAATAGTTTATTATTATTTATTTGAGTTTCATTAACTATAAAATTTGTTTTATTTAGTTCTTCATTTTTAAAAACCGGAGCAGCAATTCCCTTATAAAAATAAGAATTACTTTTTAATATTCTTGCTTCATCCCATAAATTTACATCAATAAAACTTTGCAATATTTTAGTTCCTCCTTCTACAATCAAAGATTGAATATTTTCCTTATACAAATAATCACATATTTGACTAGTTATATCTCTCTCAAAATCAATCACTTTGTAAATAATATTTTTAATATTTTTTTTTTCTATTTGTGTAAAGATTACCGTTTTTATACTGCCATCCAATAAAGAAAAACTTTTATCGATCTTTAAATTTTTATCGATTACTAGTCGTAGCGGGTTGTTTCCAAAATAATCTCGCGAATTCAATTTAGGGTTATCGACAATTGCTGTTGTTGTTCCTACTAAAATACTCTGCTCTTCTGTACGCCATTTATGCACAAGTTGTAAAGAATAGATGTTTGAAATCCAAATCGGTTTTCTGCTTTTCTCACTTTTATTTTCAGGAGAAATAAAACCATCTACTGTTTGTGCCCATTTTAAAATAATATAAGGACGCTTTTTTTGATGAAAAGTAAAGAAACGCTTGTTAATATCTCTACATTCTTTTTCTAAAACACCTACCGTAACATTGCAACCATATTTTTCTAGATATGTAATACCTTTTCCATGCACTTCGCTATTAAAATCAATTGTACCTATAACAACATTTTTAATATTCATACTTACAATAAGATTAGAACATGGTGGTGTTTTACCCCAATGTGAACAAGGCTCTAAACTAACATATATTGTAGATTCTTTTAATAAATCTTTATCTTTAACCGAATTTATTGCATTAACTTCAGCGTGTGCTTCTCCAGCTTTTTGATGCCAACCTTCTCCTATTATTTTTCCTTTAAAAACAATAACACAGCCCACTATCGGATTTGGATAAGTTTTTCCTAAACCATTTTGAGCTATTTGCAAACAACGCTGCATAAAGAATTCATGTTTATCTAAAGACATCAAAAAATATTAAATTAAGATTATTACGAATTTAAAAAAAGATTATGTTTAATTTTGAAAAAACTCATGAAGTTATACACAACAATATGAACGAAAATATTGTAATTAGATCAATTAATAATAGTGATGATTTAGCTATTGCCGAAATTATTAGAGCTACACTTAAAGAATTTAGCTCAAATCTTGAGGGTACGGCATACTATGATAAAGATACAGATGAAATGTTTAACGCTTACGCGGATGAAAAATCTCACTATTATGTAGCAGTTTTTAATAATGAGGTTATTGGTGGTTGTGGGATAAAATCTTTAAATGGTGCGTCATCTGACGTCTGTGAATTACAAAAAATGTATCTTTCTTCAAAAGCAAGAGGAAAAAAAATTGGAAAAAAACTAATTTTAAAAAGTTTAGATTTTGCTAAAAATTCAGGATTTAAACAATGTTATATAGAGACCTTTCCGAATATGAAAGCTGCAATCGAAATTTATAAAAAAAATGGATTTAAAATAATAAACAAATCTCTTGGTAATACTTCACATTTCTCATGCGATGTATGGATGCTGAAAGAATTATAATTGCTTATTTTAATTAATTAAAATGAACTTATCAGAAATAAAAACCATATTTCAAAAAGAATTGAAAAGCCTATTTCCTAAAACGGAGATCGATAGTTTTTTTTATCTATTAACTGAAGAATTTATTGGCTTAAAAAGAATTGACATCGCATTAAATCCTAATAAAAAAATTGATAGCGAGATCGAAAAGAGTTTTAATTCCGCTTTAGGGGAATTAAAAAAAGAAATCCCTATACAATATATAATAGGAGAAACCGAATTCTACGGATTACCTTTTTATGTTGATAAAAATGTTTTGATTCCACGCCCCGAAACAGAAGAAATTGTGGCATGGATTATTAATGAAATTCAAGAAAAAAGAAAAGATGATAAAGACTTAAACATTTTAGATATTGGCACAGGAAGTGGTTGTATAGCTATCTCTTTGGCTAAAAATATTTTAAATTCTAAAGTTTGGGCATTGGATATTTCAGAAAAAGCATTGAAAATTGCTAAGAAAAATGCTAAGTTAAATGGTGTAACTATTCAGTTTTTAAATAATGATATTCTTAACTTAGATGAGTTACCTATAAAATTTGATATCATCGTAAGTAATCCACCTTACGTTAGAGAGCTCGAAAAAAAACAAATGCAAGACAATGTATTAAAACACGAACCTCATCTTGCTCTTTTTGTTAAAGATGAAAATGCTCTAATTTTTTATAGTAAAATTGCTGATATCGCCAACAACTATTTAAACTCCAAGGGAAAAATATTTTTTGAGATTAATCAGGAGTTCGGTAAAGAAAGTATTAATCTATTAAAAGAAAAAGGATTTAAAAATATTGAATTAAGAAAAGATATTTTTGATGTGGACAGAATGATTATGGGAGAGAAAATTTAAAGAATTATCACTTTCAACCAACTCAGGTTAATAAACATTTTTCATTACTTTTGTCAAATGCGAATAGATATTATTACCGTTCATCCAGAATTGATTAAAAGTCCGTTTGAATTTTCAATCATTAAACGAGCAATTGACAAAGGATTTGTAGAGGTTCATTTTCATGACCTACGTAAATTTGCTTTAAATAAATACGGCAAAATTGACGACTATCAATTTGGTGGAGGTGCAGGAATGGTTTTAATGGTCGAACCAGTTGACCAATGTATTAATGATCTTATGAAAGATCGTAATTATGATGAAGTTATTTACATGACTCCAGATGCCAAAACCTTAAATCAACAAACTGCAAACACATTATCTACTGCAGAAAATATTATTATTCTAACAGGGCATTATAAAGGTGTCGACCAGCGAATAAGAGATAAATTTATTACCAAAGAAATATCAATTGGTGACTATGTTCTATCTGGTGGTGAATTGGCAGCAGCAGTTTTATGTGATGCATTAATCAGATTAATACCAGGCGTTTTGGGCGATGAAACTTCTGCTTTAACAGATTCTTTTCAAGACGACCTTTTGGCTCCACCGGTTTATACAAGACCCTCAGAGTATAAAGGAATGATCGTTCCTGAGGTTTTATTGTCTGGAGATTTTAATAAAATTGATGAATGGCGTTATGAAAAATCTATGGAAAGAACTAGAAAAATCAGACCCGACCTAATAGATAAAAATGAATAAGCTATTATTATTTCCTTTTATAATTATTTTTTTTAATACAACCGTAAATTCCCAAACGGATAGCATTGCTTCTTCAACTAAAATTGAACAAAGTACTTTTTTAAAAAAATCTATTCTTCCTATCTCTTTAATAGGAAGTGGGTTAATTATCAACTATTCAAACGGAAGTTTTGGTAAAGAAAATTTACAAGAAAACATTCATGATAACCTTGATGATTTTCATACAAACATTGATAATTTCACAATGTTTGCTCCAGTAATTATAATGTATTCGGCCGATTTAATGAAAATTGAAAGTAAAAATGATGTTTTTACCCAAACTAAGTACCTAGCTATTGCCGGATTAGTAAATAACCTAATAACCGTTAGTGTAAAAAAAATTACCGATGAACAAAGGCCTAATGGCGAAGAATACAGTTTTCCTTCCGGGCACACTTCTAATGCTTTTGTTATGGCTACAGTTTTACACCACGAGTTTATTGACTCTAGTCCGATTATCGCTTATAGCGGATATGTTTTTGCTACTACCACCGGAGTTTTAAGAGTATTAAACAATAAACATTGGGTATCGGATGTATTGGTTGGTGCAGGTTTAGGAATAATTGTTACAGATTTGGTTTATAGATTTGAGCCCTTAAAAAACTGGAATCCTTTTAAAAATAAAAAAACACAGGTTTTTATGAGCCCTTCCTTTAATAAAGAGCAATTCGGACTATACGCTAACTTACGGTTTTAAAGCATTTTACATTAAATAAATGCTTTGAAAATATTTCAATATAAATGATTTTATTTTAAAACTTTTTATTAAATTTGCAAACTCAAAATTAACCTCTGACGAAAATCGTGAATGTTGATCTTTGTTTAATTTCTTTTAAAATAAAAAAATGAAAGATTTAGTAAAATTTGTTCAAGACGAATTTGTAGCAAAAAATGAGCTGCCAGAATTTGCAGCTGGTGATACAATCACAGTTTATTACGATATTAAAGAAGGTAAGAAAACTAGAACCCAGTTTTATAAAGGAGTAGTTATTCAACGAAAAGGAAGTGGAAGATCTGAAACATTCACTATTAGAAAAATGTCAGGTACTTTTGGTGTAGAACGTATTTTTCCAATCAATTTGCCAGCTATCAATAAAATTGAAGTTAACAAACGTGGTAAAGTAAGAAGAGCAAGAATATTCTATTACAGAAACCTTACTGGTAAAAAATCACAAATAAAAGAAAGAAGAATTTAATTCCTTTCTCCCCAACTTAACAATAATAAAAAGTCCTAATAAAAAAATATTAGGACTTTTTTTATAAACAATTGTTTACAACTACTATTCATAAGTTGTTAAAAACAAACTCTTCATATTTTTGGCAGAAGATTTACATTGATATACATTTGATTAAGAATTAAAAATAAGCATACTTAAAATTTATACTAAATCGATGCAGATTGAGACAGTTTATTTAACAAGGAAGTTTATTAATAATTCTTAATTTAAAGTTCGGACTTTAATAGTTTTGAAAGCTTTACCAAAATAACCAAGTATTTAGCATACATAGATAACTGGATAATTTAAAAGATTTCAAAATGAGATACAAATTTATTTTTAAAATATTTTTATAAATTAATTTGCTTCTTAAAACAGTATAAAATTAATGATAGCTTTTGTTAAATTTAATTATAAACTGGAATAAAAGTAAAGACTTGATTACCATTATATGGGAAAGAGAAATTTTAAAAGTGGTTTTGATATTAATTTGTAGAATGTTCTAAAAAAAATATTCAAAGTTAAATTTAATTTAATTTAGAAGTAATTTTAAATAATTTATTAGAGCATAGAAACAGAGAGTTAAACACTATACGTAGTGATTACAGTTAAGAAATTGACAAGTAAAACTCACAAAAATGTTTCAGGCAATTAGCCATAATAGAGATTTATCTTTATTATGGCTATTGTTTTAATAATTAGCTCCACAATATTTTATCAAATCTATAAATCTAACCTTTGATAATTTTAGTATTCTCAAATCTTATTTTTTATGAATTTTATCAGCCCACTCTTTCCAAACGTTTTATATATTTGCAAAACATCAAAAAATATATTATACAATGGCAAAAATAAAAGTAGTAAATCCCGTAGTTGAATTAGACGGAGATGAGATGACAAGAATCATCTGGAAATTCATCAAAGAACAATTAATTCTTCCTTATTTAGATTTAGACATTAAGTATTACGACTTAGGCGTTGAATATCGTGATGAAACTAATGATCAAGTAACAATTGATTCTGCAGAAGCTATAAAAAAATATCATGTTGGTATTAAATGTGCAACAATCACACCTGATGAAGATCGTGTTAAAGAATTTGACCTAAAGAAAATGTGGCGCTCACCTAATGGAACCATCCGAAATATTGTTGGTGGTACTATTTTTAGAGAACCAATCATTATGAGTAATGTTCCTCGTTACGTACAAGGCTGGACTGAACCAATTTGTATTGGTCGTCACGCTTTTGGTGATCAATATAAAGCAACAGATTTTGTAACAAAAGGTAAAGGAAAGCTAACAATGACCTTTACTCCTGAAGATGGTGGTGAAGAACGATCATTTGAAGTTTATAACTTTGAAGAAAATGGAGTTGCAATGGCAATGTACAACATCGATTCTTCAATTTACGGTTTTGCTCGCTCTAGCTTTAACCAAGCTTTGGTTAAAGGCTGGCCTTTATATATGAGTACAAAAAACACTATTTTAAAAGCTTATGATGGTAGATTTAAAGATATTTTTGAAGAAGTTTATCAAACTGAATTCAAAGAAAAATTTGCTGAAGCCGGAATAACTTATGAACATCGTTTAATTGATGATATGGTTGCTTCTGCAATGAAATGGAGTGGTGGATTTGTATGGGCATGTAAGAATTATGATGGTGATGTACAATCTGATACAGTAGCGCAAGGTTTTGGTTCATTAGGATTAATGACCTCTGTTTTGGTTACTCCTGATGGAAAAACTTTAGAAGCAGAAGCTGCTCATGGTACTGTAACTCGTCATTATCGTGAACACCAAAAAGGTAACGAAACTTCTACAAACCCAATTGCTTCAATTTTTGCATGGACAAGAGGTTTGGATCATAGAGGTAAATTGGATAAAAATCAAGAGTTAATCGACTTCTGTGATACACTTGAAAAAGTTTGTATTGAAACAGTTGAAAGCGGAAAAATGACCAAGGATTTGGCTTTATTGATCCATAAAAAGAATATGACTAAAGAGCATTATTTAACTACTCAAGAATTCTTAGGAGCTCTTAAAGAAAATTTAGATAAAGCAATTGCTTAACTCTTAGGTTAGAATATATTTTAAAGCTTCAACTATTTTGGTTGAAGCTTTTTTATTAATATTTATTTGCTTTTTTATTATTTATATATTTCTTAATAAGCTGATTAAGATCATTAGAAATTTGAAGCTTAACTATCATTACAATATAGATTAAACTAATTAATAATGATTTTATAATTATATTTATGATACTATTATCTGTAAAATCAATCCAATAAAAAATTAAAAATAAACCAACTATGATTCCTAAAATCATAGCTGTTTTAGCAGAAAATGGCTGCATCCTCAATTTTATTTGCACATAAACTACCTTAATCAAACTGAATATAAAGACTACGATTAATGTTGCCAATGCAGCGCCTTCAATTCCTAACATTTGTATCAAATACTTATTCAAAATAATTACACTAAGTGCCATCGCAATAGAAAAATAGAAAAATATTTTATAATATTTTGAATTGGTTAAAATTGCACCATTAGTACCTATTGCAAGTTTAATAAGTTCGGAAAAAGAGATGATGATTACTATAGGAATTCCAATTTCGTATTTTGGTTTATTAATTAGGGCATATAGATCTGATACATTCAAATTAATCAGTAAAAAAAGTAAGCCTCCAGCAACCAATAAGTTGATAGAACTTTGTTTATACAATTTTTCAACTTCAGGTAAATTATTGTTATTAAGGTCTTTTGCTATAATTGGATTAACTATTTGTTGCATAGCCCTATTAGGAATAGCAATTACCGATGCTATGTAAACACCAACAGCATAATATGCAACTTTTGCAATTTGTTCTAATTGCGGAATCATAAATTTATCGATTTCTAATAAGATACTACCTGCTGAACCTGCTAAAATAATATAAAATGAAAAAGACAATATTTCTTTAAAATTATCTGGTAGTTTAAAGTGGCCTAACTTTGGCATATATAAATATAGAGCATACACCATAATAATCAATAATCTTAATAAATATACAATTGTGATAGCATAAACAAACTGCTCATTGCTTATCCATTTAAGAAACACCATTATCAGTAATATTGTAACAGAAATTCTTGCAAAAATCTCTCTAACAAAATTTCCAAAAACCGACTTAAATTGAACTCTACTCCATGCATAGAACACTTCAAAATACCCCATAAAAACGGCAATAAAAAAAATGAGGTAAGTATATTGTTTAATTATTATATTTTCTTGAGATAGTATATCTGAAATTTTTTCATAAGCAAAAGCTCCAAATAATGCCAAAGGAATAATGATTAGTAATGGCAAAAATAAGGTAGTAATTAAAAAATTATCGCGATGAATTCTATCTGTATAGGATGAAAAAAACTTCACTACAGTATGTTGCATTCCAAAAACCAATAAAGGCATTAAAATATTGGCTGTAGAAAGTAAAAATGTAATCAAACCATAATAATCCTCCTGTAAGAAATGTGTGTATAAAAACAAAACATTAACCGCTCCAATTGCAAAGCCAACAAATATAATGAAGGTATTTTTATATGTTTGATTAAGTACTACTCCCATTAAGAATTATTTTTATTTATTAATTTATTGGATAAATAATTAAATCGAATAAAAAGAAAAATTGAAGATACGGTTAAACCGGCGAGTAAACCAATCCAAATTCCCATTGACCCATATCCAAAACGTTTTCCTAGAAAATAACTTACAGGAAACCCAATAACCCAATAAGCTATAAATGTTAAATATGTAGGTATTTTAACATCTTGAATCCCTCTTAGTGCGCCTAAAACTACTACCTGAATTCCATCTGATAATTGAAATAATCCGGCTATAAATAATAAAGATGCTGCTGTTGAAATAACTTCAGCATTATCAATATATATCGTTGGTAAAAAGTTTCTAGTTAAAAAGAATAGAATTGCAAATATAAATTCAATAATAAAAATTTGCAAGAAAATTGAAAAGCTTATTCTACGTAAGTCTTCAAAATTCTGCAATCCTTTTTGATTACCAACTCTAATAGTAGCTGCAACTCCCATACCCATAGCGATCATAAAAGTCATTGATGACAAATTTAAAGCAATTTGATTTGCAGCTTGATCAACTGTTCCCAGAGTACCAGCCAACCAAATTGAGGCGGTAAAAATTCCTACTTCAAACAACATTTGCATAGCAGTTGGGAACCCTAAATTGAAAATTTCCCTAAAATATTTTTTATGAATTTCTATTCTTTTTAAACGCTCAAAATAAGGTTTAAATTTATCTTTTGAATTTAAAATAAAAAAGATAAAAAACATCATTGCAAATCGAGAAACCAATGTTCCTATAGCTGCTCCCCTAATTTCTAATCGAGGAAATATCCAAAAACCATAAATGAGCAAGAAATTTAAAGTAACATTTACAATATTAGAAAATATTGTTGCCTGCATACCGTATTTAGTTTGAGACATTCCATCAGTAAATTGTTTAAAAGCCTGAAATATCATTAAGGGAATCATAGAAAGAGCTACAATTTTTAGATAAGGAATTGCTAATTCCACCACCTCTGGAGGTTGATCCATAAATTTTAATAATGGCGTTGAAAGTAGCAACATTAAAAACATACTTATCCCTAAAATTGTACAAAGAATAAGTCCGTGTTGAAAAATATTTCTACTTTTTTCTATATCTTTTTCAGCATCAGATTCGGCAATTAATGGTGTAAGAGCCAAAGAAAAACCAATCCCCAAAGCAAAAGCTACATAAACAAAACTATTCCCTAAAGAAACAGCTGCTAATGGAGCTGCCCCTAACCTACCAACCATTATATTATCGGCAAAACTAACCAATATATGTCCCAACTGACCAATCATAACTGGATAAGCCAACTTGAAATTGTATCTAAACTCTGATGTGTATTTTTCTAATTTCAATTATATAAATTAATTCTAATCAATAAGTTTTAAATAAAACTTATTATAATTTAACAAATATATTAAATTAACTATATTTGCTTTAAATAGAACAACCTAATTTACTATAAAAAATATTTAATATGAAAACCAAGCTTACAAAACTATTTTTATTTTTATTGATTATTAATTCACCCATTTTCGCACAAGATGTTACAACGATTAATGCTTCCAATGGAGATATAAGCGACAACCTTGATCTAGAAGCTGTTGCATCAATTTTTGGGGAATCTAAAGATGTTGAAGATTTTGAGAAACGATTAAATGATCCAAGCCTTCAGATTTCTAATTTAGATTTAAATAATGATGGAGAAGTTGATTATATAAGAGTCTTAGAAACTGCTGAAGGAGATTTACATACTATTGCTCTGCAAGCTGTGATTGGTAAAGATTTATACCAAGAAGTTGCAACAATTGATGTTGTTAAAGATAAAAAAAATAGCACTACGCAGGTTCAAGTTGTTGGTAATGTTGATATGTATGGGCCAAATTATTGCATAACTCCTCATTACCCTGTAGTTCCGGTATTTTTTACATTCTTCTGGATGGCTACGTATCGTCCATATTATTCTCCTTTTCACTGGGGTTATCATCCTCCATATTTTCACCCATGGAGACCTTACCCACCATATAGATATCATAGTAATGTTAATGTTCATGTAAATGTTAATAATAATTATTCACATAATAATATTAGAATAAACAATAATAACATAAACGTCAACAAAAACAATAACTCCTATTTTAATAATAATCCTGATAAAAAGTTTGACAAAAGGAATCCTGGAGTTTCCAATAAAACTGAATTGAATAAAAAAAGAAAGACCTCAGCTACAAAAACTGCTAAAAATAAGGGTATTAATAATAAATCTGATTTACAAAAAGCTGCTAAAGATAAGGGCTATAAATCTACAGGAAGACCTGTTACTAAACCTGGTACCAAGCCTAGCACAAAACCAAGCAGTAAACCAAGTACAAAACCTAGTACGAAGCCTTCTCATAAACAACCTAGCAGTAAGCCTAGCACTACTAGGCCGAGTACAAAACCAAGTAGTAAACCATCTCATAGTCCTAGTGCTAGACCAACTTCTAGACCTTCTCATTCAAGAGCAGCAACACCTAGAAGTTCATACAGAAGACATTAGATTATTGAAAAATTGCATTTATGGAAATTGATAATTTATTAGCTGAAGGAACCAATTTAATTTTTGAATATGGTCCCAAATTAGTTGGTGCCATTTTTGTTTGGATTATTGGATCTATTTTAATTAAAAATATCTCTAAAGCTTTAACCAGATTAATGGATAAACGAGATATGGATGTATCTCTAAAACCTTTTATAAAAAGTCTGGTTAATATTCTATTAAAAGTTTTACTAGTTATTAGTGTTTTAAGTATGCTAGGGGTTGAAATGACCTCATTTATAGCATTATTAGGTGCTGCTGGATTAGCTGTAGGTTTGGCATTATCTGGTACTTTACAAAATTTTGCCGGAGGTGTAATCATTTTACTCTTTAAACCTTATAAAGTTGGTGATTTTATCGATGCACAAGGTTATACAGGTACTGTAAAAGAAATTCAAATATTCAACACAATATTAAAAACACTTGATAATAAAACAGTGATAATTCCTAATGGTGGTTTGTCAACTAGTGCAATGGTAAATTATTCTATAGAAGAAAACCGTAGAGTTGATTTTACTTTTGGAATAGGTTATGGTGACAGCACTGATAAAGCCAAAGTTGTATTGCATAAAATAATTGCTGCTGATAAAAGAATCCTTAAGGATCCTGAACCATTTGTAGCAGTTTCTGAGCTTGGAGATAGTTCAGTGAATTTTGCAGTAAGAGTTTGGGCTAAAGCTAGCGATTATTGGGGTGTATTTTTTGATATGAATGAAAATGTTTATAATGAGTTCAACAAAGAGGGTCTCAATATTCCTTATCCTCAAATGGATGTTCATCTACATAAAAATGAATAATTTTAAATCATAAAAAAAGCAGCTTAAAGCTGCTTTTTTTATGAAATTATTACAACACTATCTTTTATTGTTAAATTGTTTTAGCAATAATTTCATCGGCTATAGCCAAACAGGCAGTAGCTGCTGGTGAAGGTGCATTGATAACATGAATGGTACCTCCGTGATTAATTATCTTAAAATCATCAACCATATTACCATCTTTATCTATAGCTTGTGCTCTAACACCCGAACGACAAGTAATCACTTCTTCTTTTTTAATACTCGGCATCATTTTTCTTAATTCTTTTACAAAAAGTTTCTGAGAAAATGCCCTTTTATATTCATCGATTCCTTTTCTCCAAAACTTAAAAAATAATTTCCATGTCCCACTAAAAGTAAGTGCCTGAAAAGTATCTTTTGTATTAAAGTCTGTTTTTGAATATCCCTCTCTTTTAAATGTAAAAACTGCATTTGGTCCGCATTCAATTCCTCCATTAATCATTCTTGTAAAATGTACACCCAAAAATGGAAATTTTTGATCAGGAACCGGATATACTAAATTTTTTATCTTATGCTTTGCTTCTTCTTTAAACTCATAATAATCTCCTCTAAATCCAATAATTTGCATGTCGAGATTAACTTGGTCTTTTTTTGCAGTTCTATCTGAAAATAATCCTGTGCAGAAAATAACTTTTTCTGATTGAAATATTCCCTGTGGAGTTTCTAATGTTTTTAAATTCTTTGTTGAAGAGATTTCCTGAACTTCACAAGAAGTTATTAATTTACTTTTCGGATTTATATTTGAAATTAGCTCTGCAAACTTTTCAGATACCTCCACATAATCAATAATCCCTGCAATTGGAACCCAAATAGCTTTTATTCCCTTAATATATGGCTCTTTAGCTTTAATTTCATCAGAGTTTAAAAACTTAATACCTTCTGTATTATTTTTAATACCATTTTGATAAATTTGCTCAAGTACTGATATTTCTTCCTCTTTTGTAGCAACAATTATTTTCCCACAAACATCGTGATTTACCTTATGCTTTTTGGCAAATGCAACTAATTGCTTTCTTCCATTATTACAATTTTCGGCTTTAAATGAACCTGGTTTATAATAAATTCCAGAATGTATAACTCCCGAATTTCTTCCTGTTTGATGCATTCCTATTCTAACTTCTTTTTCAAAAATTGCAATTGTACTTTTGGGATATTTTAACTGTAATTTATAAGCTGTTGCTAAACCTACAATACCTGCACCAACAACAATGAAATCAAATATTTTAGTTTTACCCATAAAGTTTTTTTTATTTATTGATAAATATTAATCAATCAAAATTAATAAAAATATAGGGTATTCATTAACTTTTTAAAATAAAAAAAAGATAATTAACCAAGTTATTTAATCTTTAAAATCTTTCTTTTTGATAAAACTCAAAATAATAAAACTAACAAAAAAGAAAAGTGACAGTAGCAAGATTGATGTTTTCATCGATTCGGTTATTGCCAATACAATACCAAATATAAAAGTACCCCATACAATTGCAAGTTTTTCAGTAACATCAAAAAAGCTGAAATAGGTAGTATGATCTTGTGTTTCTTCAGGTAAAAGTTTAGAATATGTAGATCTAGATAAAGTTTGTATTGCTCCTAAAACCAATCCGGTAAGCATTCCTAATCCATAAAATTTTAAATCGACATTAGGGTCATTTTTATCTAATGTATATGCAGTAAAACTCACTATACCCCAAATCAATATAGTTATTTTCAATGTAGTAATATTACCAATCTTATTAGATAATTTTGCAAAAAAGTAAGCTCCGGCTATACCTACTAACTGAATGATAATTATAGTAATTATCAAGCTAGATGTTGGAAGACCTATTTCAGATTT
>DAOUQH010000066.1 GCA_030625645.1 Flavobacteriia bacterium
CTAATTCCTCAAGTAATTAAGGAGTTGAAAAAATATGGAAGAGAAGATATCTTAGTAATTGCTGGCGGTGTAATTCCGCCACAGGATTATAAATTTTTATTTGATGCCGGAGTAGTTGGAGTGTTTGGACCAGGAACAAAAATAAGTAAATCTGCTATAGCTATTTTAAAAATTTTATTGGGAGAAGTTGAAAAGTAAAAAAAGTTAAATTATCTCAGCACTTAATCCTAAATTTAAAAGGCGGGTACATTTTGATTTTAACTCACTAAAATCACCAGTTTTTACAGTACATTTTCCTTTGTAATGTACCAAGTAAGTACATTGTTCAGCTTGTTCAACAGTATGCTCACAAACAGAAATCAACGAGTCAATTACATAATCAAAAGTATTAACATCATCGTTAAATAAAACTATTTCGTGTTGATTAGCTTCTTGTTCGAGTACATCAAAATCTTCTTGAATTTTCTCTTTTGTCATAAAAAATTCTTTCACCATCATTCAATTTTTTTACAAAAATATAAAAATTTGACTTAAATTAAATTAAAGTTTAGCTAATTTTAAGCCAATCCAATTATTGCGTTCTAATTTCTTTTCTAATTTAAGATTTTGTTTTGTTGTCTCTTTTTCAATTACCTGAATATCTTCATTATAAAAACCACTTAAAAGAAGAGTTCCGTTTTTGTTGAGGCTTTTTGCATAAATTTTTATATCTTGTAATAGAATATTGCGATTAATATTAGCAATAATTATATCGTATTTTTTACCTTTTAATAAAGAAGCATCTCCTTCAAAAACTGCAATATTTTTACAATTATTGCGGTCTATATTTTCAAGGGAATTTTCATAACACCATCTATCAATATCAATTGCATCCAATTTTTTTGCACCTTTTATTTCAGCAAATATTGCTAAAACCCCTGTTCCACAACCCATGTCTAAAACTGTTTTCCCTTCTAAATCCATATCGATCAAATGTTGAATCATTAGGTGGGTTGTTTCATGGTGTCCTGTACCAAAACTCATTTTTGGCTCAATAACAATATCATATTTTAAATGAGGATTTTCATGAAAAGGAGCTCTAATACTTACAAGATTATCAACCTGAATTGCCTCAAAATTATTTTCCCATTCAATATTCCAATTAACTTGTTTAATAATTTTCTTTTCAAAAGATATTTCTACAAGCTCAGAATCTAATATCTGAATGTTGCTTAAAATGGATTCATTCCAATCTTTTTCCTGGATATAAGCAAGTACAACATCTTCATTTTCGGTAAAACTTTCAAAACCAACCTCTCCTAATTCGGCAATAAGGATTTCTTTAACAGTTTGAATTATAAGATCTTTTGGTCTAATCGAAAAAGTATAGGCAATATAATTCATAGTTTTATAAGTTATAATAATAGGGGAAGAATTTGAATCTGGAAATCAAAATATATTTGATTTCCAGATTATTGCTTATTAAATAGCTTTTACAATGGCTAAAAAATCATTTGCACTTAAAGCAGCTCCACCAATTAAACCACCATCAACATCTTCTTTTGAGAAAATTTCTTTTGCATTTGTTGGCTTAACACTACCGCCATAAAGAATAGAAATATTTTCAGAAATACCGCTAATATACCTTTCAGCAACCAATTCTCTAACAAAAGCATGCATTTCTTGAGCTTGCTCAGGGCTAGCAGTTTCGCCAGTACCAATTGCCCAAACAGGTTCATATGCTAAAATAATATTTACCCATTCTTCAGAAGTTAAATGGAATAAAGCTTTTTTAATTTGTTCTTCAACAACTTTAAAATGATTTCCACTTTTTCTATCTTCTAAAACTTCACCAAAACAGAAAATTACTTCTAAGTCATTTTTAAGCGCTGTATCTACTTTTTTGGCTAATAATTCATCTGTATCACCAAAATATTCTCTTCTTTCAGAGTGACCTAAAATAACAGTATCTACATGAATACTTTTAATCATAGGCGCCGAGATTTCACCAGTAAAAGCACCACTTTCTAGTGCGCATATATTTTGAGCAGCAACTTCTATACATGTATCTTTCGTTTTTTTAGATACTTTTTGAAGATTTGTGAAAGGAGGGGCTATAATTATACGAGTATTATCTAATTTAATTTCTTTTACAGATTTTTTTAATTCTTTAACCAAAGCTTTAGACTCTTGGTAAGTTTTGTTCATTTTCCAGTTTCCGGCTACTATTTTGCTTCTCATTGTATGAAATTTTAATTGAAAATTATTTGAAATACAAAGATAACTCAAACAGTTAAATTATGTACTTTTGCACAATCTTATTTTTATAAAAAATGAAGAAAAAACAACTAATTGAGCAGATCAAAGTTAAAAAATCATTTTTGTGTATTGGTTTAGATGTAGATCTTGAAAAAATTCCACAAAATTTATTGGATTTAGAAGATCCAATTTTTGAATTTAATAAACAAATTATTGATGCAACACATGATTTGGCTGTAGCTTATAAGCCAAATACTGCTTTTTATGAAGCTTATGGAATTAAAGGTTGGGAATCTTTGCAAAAAACTATTGAATATATAAATAAGAATTATCCTAAAATTTTTACAATTGCCGATGCAAAGCGTGGCGATATTGGGAATACTTCTACACGATATGCAAAAGCATTTTTTGAGGATATGAAGTTTGATTCGGTTACAGTAGCTCCTTATATGGGAAATGATTCTGTTGAGCCTTTTCTTGCTTTCGCTGATAAATTTACTATTCTTTTGGCATTGACATCAAATAAAGGCGGACTAGATTTTCAGGTTTTAAAAGACGAAAATGGGATAACTTTTTATGAAAAAGTTTTACAAGAATCTCAATCTTGGAAAAATAGTAATCAATTAATGTACGTAGTTGGAGCTACAAGACCCGATTATTTTAAAAAGATAAGAAAAATTGTACCAAATAGCTTTTTATTAGTTCCCGGAATTGGAGCGCAAGGCGGAAGTTTACAAGAGGTCTGTAGATACGGTTTAACCGATGAAATTGGGCTGTTAATTAATTCTTCAAGAGGAATAATTTATGCTTCTAACAAAACTGATTTCGCTGAAAAGGCAAGAGAAAAAGCCTTGGAATTACAACAACAAATGGCGGAAATTTTAAATTAATTTGATGTAATTCTTTTTAATGAATGGCTTGTTAATTATTTAATACCTGTAGTTATGCATTTTGTTAAATTTTAACATTCAATCATTCAGTCATATAATCATAAATATATTTTATCTTTGCACCACAAAAATTCACCATGGGAAATATAGTAGCAATAGTAGGAAGACCAAATGTAGGAAAATCGACACTTTTTAATCGTTTGATACAAAGAAGAGAAGCAATAGTTGATTCATTTAGCGGAGTTACAAGAGATAGACATTATGGTAAAACCGAATGGAATGGTCGTGAATTCTCTATGATTGATACAGGTGGTTATGTTAAAGGAAGTGATGATATTTTTGAAGCTGAAATTGATAACCAAGTTGAGCTTGCTGTAGACGAGTCTGATGCAATTATTTTTATGGTAGATGTTTCTACTGGTGTTACTGGAATGGATGAGGAGGTTGCAAAATTGCTTAGAAAATCAAAAAAACCTATTTTCCTTGCAATTAATAAGGTGGATAGTGCAATGAGAGAAAATGATGCTGTTGAATTTTATTCTTTGGGATTGGGTGAGTATTATACACTTTCGAGTATAAATGGAAGTGGTACAGGCGAGTTATTAGATGCAATTGTTAAAGCACTTCCTGAAAAAGAAGAAGTAGATGAAGACGATTTACCACGTTTTGCAGTAGTTGGAAGACCTAATGCAGGAAAATCATCTTTTATAAATTCTTTGATAGGAGAAGAAAGGTATATTGTTACAGATATTGCTGGTACTACTCGCGACTCTATAGATACAAAGTATAATCGTTTTGGTTTTGATTTTAATCTGGTTGATACAGCAGGAATAAGACGTAAAACAAAAGTAAAAGATGATATTGAGTTTTATTCTGTAATGCGTTCAGTTCGTGCCATTGAACATAGTGATGTTTGTATTTTAATAATAGATGCAACTAGAGGATTTGAAGGTCAGGATCAAAATATATTTTGGCTTGCAGAAAGAAATAAAAAAGGAATTGTGATTTTGGTTAATAAATGGGATCTTGTTGAAAAAGATACACATACTACCAAGCAATTTGAAGAAATGATTCGCAGAGAAACAGCACCTTTTACCGATGTGCCAATTATTTTTATTTCAGCTTTAACAAAACAACGTATTTTTAAAGCAATTGAAACGGCTGTAGAAGTTTATGAAAATAGAAAGAAAAGAATTGCTACAAGTAAGTTAAATGAAACAATGCTCGAAATAATCAAGCAAACACCACCTCCTGCATACAAAGGGAAATTTGTAAAAATAAAATTCTGTACACAATTACCAACTCCAACACCTCAATTTGTATTTTTTGCCAATTTACCACAATATGTAAGAGACCCTTATAAGCGATTTATTGAAAATAAATTACGCGAATTATATGATTTTACCGGGGTACCAATCGTAATTTATTTTAGAAAAAAGTAAAAAATATATTTTACGATACAATAAATTTTCAAAACTGAAAATTAATAATATTTTCTCAGTATTTTTTGAATGGTACTTATTTTGTTTCTTATGCTTTGAAGTTTAAACAATTTAGTAACTTTAAGGCTCTCAAAAATAAATAAAACATAATTTTCACTATGTATAAATCTGTAAGTCCTCAAGAAGCCGTTAAGGCAATAAAATCAAACGATAGAGTTTATATTCAAGCTGGTGCAGCGCCACCACGATCATTGATTAATGCAATGGTTGAAAGAAGCGATGAGTTGAGAAATGTAGAAGTTTGTCATCTGCATATAGAAGGTCCAGCACCTTATGCTGATATAAAGTTAAAAGATAGTTTTCATGTAAATTCCTTTTTTTTAGGAGCAAATGTTCGTCATACTATTAAAGCAGGAAACGGATCGTACACACCAGTATTTTTAAGTGAACTTCCAATTTTATTTAAGCGAAATATTATTGATATTGATGTAATTTTAATTCAAGTATCACCACCAGACAAGCATGGATACTGCTCATTAGGTGTTACAGTAATGGCAACTGTAGCGGCTATTGAAAATGCAAGCCATGTAATAGCACAAGTTAATCCGCAAATGCCAAGAACTCATGGCGATGGGATTATTCATATTTCTGAGTTAGATTCATTTGTAGAGGTTGATGAACCTATTTATGAAATTCAAATCCCTGAAATATCTGAGGTGGAACAAAAAATTGGAAATCATATTGCAGAATTGATTGATGATAGAAGTACTTTACAAATGGGAATTGGAAATATTCCAAATGCTGTTCTAAACAATTTAGATAATCATAAAGATCTTGGAATACACTCTGAGATGATATCTGATGGGGTTGTAGATCTTATCCTAAAAGATGTTATAAATGGTAATTATAAAGGAATTAATCCAGGCAGATCAATGGCTACTTTTTTATTAGGGAGTAGAAAATTATATGACTATGTTGATGATAATCCGTTTTTAGAAATGCGTACAGCAGATTATGTTAATGATGTATCTATAATCCGTCAAAACCCAAAAATGGTCGCAATTAATTCGGCTGTTGAGGTTGATCTTTCTGGTCAAGTTTGTGCCGATTCTATTGGTACTAGATTATATTCTGGTGTAGGTGGTCAAATGGATTTTATTAGAGGAGCTTCTTTAAGTGAAGGTGGAAAAGCAATAATTGCGATGCCATCTCAAACCTATAAAGGTGTAAGTAAAATAGTTCCTTATCTAAAAACAGGTGCAGGAGTTGTTACAACCAGAGCTAATGTACATTATATTGTAACCGAATATGGTGCAGCCAACTTGTATGGTAAAACCTTAAAACAAAGACAAAAAGCTTTGATAGAAATTGCGCATCCAAATCATAGAGAAGCTATAGATAGAGCTCATTTTAAAGGTGTTTGTATTTGAAAAACAGATATAATAATCAGAATCTATTATCTTGATTATTTTTTATATTTCAAATCCTAATTCAACATTTAATTTCTCAGAAATTAATTTGGTCACTCTTGATTTTAAAGCTGGAATTTTTATTTTTTCTACAACATCGTTTCCAAAAGCAAATAACATTAATGCTTTGGCTTCTTTTTTTGGAATTCCACGAGATTGTAAATAGAATAGTGCTTTTTCATCCAGTTGACCAATGGTACAGCCATGAGAACATTTTACATCATCTGCAAAAATTTCAAGTTGGGGTTTTGCATTGATACTTGCTTTATCACCAACCAAAATATTATCATTTTGCTGAAAAGCATTGGTTTTTTGAGCTTTTTGATCTACAATTACTTTCCCGTTAAAAACACCTGTTGCTGAATCATCATAAATTCCTTTATACAATTCATTGCTTTCACAATTCTCGTATTTATGATTGATTACAGTATGATTGTCAACATGTTGTTTGCCCTCGATAATTGTTATTCCATTAAGGTTAGATGTAATGTGTTCACCTTCATGAAAAACCTCAATATTATTTCTAGTTAATTTTCCACCAAATGTAAAAGTGTTAATTGATACGATACTGTTTTGTCTTTGTTGCACATAAGTATTATCAATTATAGAGGCATTTTCTTTATCATTTTGTACTTTATAATAATCAATAATAGCACGTTTATGAGCAAATATTTCAAGAACACAATTGGTTAAAATTGCATTATTATCTAAACTTTGGTGTCGTTCATAAATCTGTACATGAGAATTTTCACCTACAATTACTAAATTTCTAGGTTGAAGCAATATTTCTTTTTCACTTCCTGTAGAAAAATAAAGTATTTGAATAGGTTTTTCAAGTATGGTATTTTTCGGAATATTGATAAAAGCACCTTCTACAGAAAAAGCTGTATTTAATGATGAAAAACCATCTTTTTTTGAAGTGATATTGTCAAAATAATGATCAATAATCATTTTGTATTTAGGCTTTTTTAATGCTGCAGAAAGCAAACATACATCAGCTTCTTCATGAGTGGTGTCTGATAAAAATGAGTTGTAAGCTCCATCTACAAAAACAATTTTATAAGAATCAATTTCATGTAAAAAATATTCTTTTACATATTTTAACTCTACTGTTTTTCCTATTTTTGGAAACACAGAATAATCATTTTTTAAAATGGTTTTTAATGAAGTGTATTTCCATTCTTCATCTTTTTTTGTTGGAAATCCTAATTTTTCAAATGTTTCAATTGCTTCTGTACGAATTTTATGAACATTTGAGTCTAAATCAATATCTCCTTTATTTTCAAACGCCATAAATGAAGCGAGTAGTTTATCTTTTAATTTCATAATGTGTTTCGAGTTTTGTGTTTCGGGTTAGTTAAACTTGTGCCCTTTATACTCGGTGTTGTTTAAATACTTAATGAATGAACCAAATTTTTTTCTTAGCTGTGTTGTTAATTCTTTAAGTTCATTAAATTTATTTATATCAATGTAATTTCTATCTAAAACTCTGTATAGTTGTGATTAGGTTTCTCCACAAGAAGCCTTTGATATTGAAAGAAACTGTCTAAACTCTTTATTTCCATTTCTTTCGAACCATTCAGCAATATTATCCATAACAGAACCTGAAAAACAATTGATTTGT
Organism: Flavobacteriia bacterium; assembly: GCA_030625645.1. Classification (GTDB taxonomy): domain Bacteria; phylum Bacteroidota; class Bacteroidia; order Flavobacteriales; family Flavobacteriaceae; genus Namhaeicola. The sequence goes on from DAOUQH010000066.1 coordinate 7,664, forward strand.
TCTTTTAATTTATAATCGTTTTTTAATTCTGTACTTATACTTTTTAACCCAAAACCCAAAACAGTTTATTTCAACCAATCATACCCTTTTTCTTCTAACTCATGCGCCAATTCTTTACCACCCGATTTTATAATTTTACCATTGTAAAGTACATGTACAAAATCAGGAACAATATAATCTAAAAGTCTTTGATAATGTGTAATAATAATAGTAGCATTATCTTTTGTTTTTAATTTATTAACTCCGTTAGCAACAATTTTTAATGCATCAATATCTAAACCAGAATCTGTTTCATCTAAGATTGCCAATTTTGGTTCTAGCATTGCCATTTGAAAAATTTCATTTCTTTTTTTCTCCCCACCTGAAAACCCTTCATTTAAAGAGCGCGATAAAAATGTTCTATCCATTTCTAACATAGCAGCCTTTTCACGTATCATTTTCAACATATCCTTTGCGGGAAGATCTCCTAAACCTTGGGCTTTCCTTTTTTGGTTGATAGCCGTTTTAATGAAATTTGTTGTTGTAACACCTGGAATTTCAATAGGATATTGAAAAGAAAGAAATACACCTTTGTGCGCTCTTTCATCAGGGGAAAGATCTAAAATATTTTCTCCATTTAAAGTAATCTCACCTTTATTAACTTTGTAGGTTTCATTACCAGAAATTACTGAAGAAAGCGTACTTTTTCCAGATCCGTTTGGTCCCATAATCGCATGAACCTCTCCTGGTTTTATTTCTAAGTTGATTCCTGTTAGAATTTCTTTATCTTCTAATCCTGCGTGTAAATTTTTTATACTAAGCATTTTTTTTTGGTCTTAATGTCGAAAGTCTAAAATTAAAAGTTCAGCATAATACCCTGACATTTAACTGATGACTTAAGACTTATTTATTTTTATATGATTTTTTTAAATATTTTATCATTCCACTTATCATTTTTGATTTTCCTGTAATTTGATTATGTAAATTATCAAAATCATCTTTTTTGATATAATTTAAATCTAAAGACAGAAACAATTGTGATCTAACTTCCCCTGCTGAACCTTTAGCTTAATACAGAAATTGGATAAACTCTTTATCAGTATTTCGCTCAAATCCTTCTGCTATATTTGAACTTATTGAAATAGAAGCACGTCGAATTTGCCTTTTAAGATCATATTCTTTATCGAATAATCCATCACTTGTAATTTTGAAAAGTACTTGATTAAAACTTCTACTTTTTTTCCAGACATTTAACTCTTCAAATGAATTTACCTTAGACATATTAACTTTTTTACTTTCGACATTCTACTTTTGACTGTCTTTAACCTACACTTCCCTCCAAACTAATCTCTAATAATTTTTGTGCTTCCACAGCAAACTCCATGGGTAATTTATTAAGTACTTCTTTGCTAAAACCATTAACGATTAAGGCGATAGCCTTTTCGGTATCAATACCTCTTTGGTTACAATAAAATAACTGATCTTCACCTATTTTACTGGTGGTTGCTTCATGTTCAATTTGAGCGGTTTTATTTTTTGTTTCTATATATGGAAAAGTATGTGCACCACATTCATTACCCATTAATAAGGAGTCACATTGTGAAAAATTTCGGGCATTTTCTGCTCGTGAATTTATTTGAACTAATCCGCGATAAGAATTTTGTGATTTCCCTGCTGATATACCTTTTGAAATAATAGTACTTTTTGTATTCTTACCTAGATGAATCATTTTAGTGCCAGTGTCAGCCTGCTGATAATTATTGGTTACAGCTATGGAATAAAATTCACCTACCGAATTATCACCTTTTAAAATACAGCTTGGATATTTCCAGGTTACTGCACTTCCAGTTTCTACCTGTGTCCAGGATATTTTCGAATTATTATGGCAAATACCTCGCTTAGTAACAAAATTATAAACGCCACCTTTTCCTTTATTATCTCCTGGGTACCAGTTCTGTACAGTTGAATATTTTATTTCGGCATCGTCCAGTGCAATAAGTTCTACAACTGCAGCGTGTAGCTGATTTTCATCCCGTGAAGGTGCAGTACAACCTTCTAAATAGCTAACATAGCTACCTTCATCAGCAATTAATAATGTACGTTCAAATTGTCCTGTTCCTCCTTCATTTATTCGGAAATAAGTAGATAATTCCATTGGACATCTTACACCTTTTGGAATATAACAAAATGAACCATCTGTGAAAACAGCAGAATTTAATGCTGCGTAAAAATTATCAGTTTTAGGAACAATGCTACCAATATATTTTTTTACTAATTCAGGGTGTTCTTGAATTGCTTCAGAAATCGGACAAAAGATTATACCTTTTTCGGCAAGTGTTTTCTTAAAAGTAGTTGCCACCGAAACAGAATCTACTACAATATCCATAGCCACATTACTTAATCGTTTTTGCTCATCTATAGATATTCCAAGTTTTTCGAAAGTTTTTAATAATTCTGGATCAACTTCATCTAAACTTTCTAGTTCCTTTTTTGGTTTTGGTGCCGAATAATATGAAATCGCTTGAAAATCAGGTTTTTCATAAGATACATTTGCCCAATCAGGCTCTTTCATTTCTTTCCAAATATTAAAAGCTTCCAATCTCCATTCGGTCATCCATTTGGGTTCATTCTTCTTTTTAGAAATGGCAAGAACAATATTCTCATTAAGTCCTTTAGGTAAAGTATCCGATTCAATATCAGTATAAAAACCATACTCATATTCTTTGGATTCCAGTTCTTTTTTTAAATCGTCTTCTGTGTATTTCATTGTGATTCAACAGTGTAAATATTAAAATAGATAATTTAATCTTTTAATTCTAATATAGATTGATTCTAAATAAGTGCAAACATACAAACATAACATTAATCTATGCAAATATTATTCTAAATCAAAACTAAAAATTTATCTAATGGCTTTTGTATTGATATCTTCAAATCGAATAAGTTTTTTTATACTTTTTAGTGAAAATAAGTGTAAAGAGAGATTAATGAAGGGTATAAGAAACAAGAGGATGAGTTTTTTATAATCAAAATTAATAATATTTATCAAAGATTTTAAAAACTCCCTATTTTCCTTAAAACAGTACAATTTATAATTAAAAGATACGTTATGTTAAAAGTTTCATAAAAACAATAACAATGCTAAACTGGCTTTCCTACTTATTGGTATAAATCAATATGTAATCTAAAGTCCTTGTAACTGTGCAACTTAACACATAGTATCAAGGAGTTTGTGTTTTGGGGATAGCAATAACAATAAAACCAAATTGTATGAACAATTTAACAGTTTCCCTTAAAAAAGTTTTAAGTAGTAAAACTAACTTTTTACTAAAGAATAAAGTCTTTTTGGTTTTTGCTTTTATACTACTCTTTACATCAAATTTTTTACTTGCCCAAAATGTTGGAGATTATGGCTCGATTGGGAGTGGTGATTGGGTTGTCAATACAAATTGGGGTGTTTGGAATGGTTCATCATATGTCAATGATGGCACCTACCCAGGGCAGAATTCTGGGTCTTATGATGTTTATATCCAAGATGGTCATACAATAGATTTATCTACTAATATACCGGAGAGTTTTAATGCTCTGTTTATTGGAGACGGGTCAGGTACTACAGCTACTTTGGATATTCAAAGAAATTCTGAATTAAAACTGGACTTTTTTATAATAACTGGTAATGGTATTGTAAATTGGGATGGAAATTATACTTTGACTTTACCGGCTGAAACAGTGATATTAATTGAGAATGGAGGTCAAATTACTAGTGATCATCCATGTAGTGCTTCTAAAAGAATTGTATTAGGGAATGATATTTTTTCTGTTTGTAGCCCTAATGCTGGTAATGATGAAATTTCCTTTCAAGATTTAGTAGATAATGGAGGAAATATTG
>DAOUQH010000141.1 GCA_030625645.1 Flavobacteriia bacterium
AAATATTGCTATAGCCGAAACAACTAGAATTGCAATTAAGGCTTCTTGTAATTTTTTGACATATTTTATCTTTGGTAAACCCAACATAATTAGCATCGTTAAAGCTACTAAACCAATCATTAAATATAAATCCATTCCGTGTAACCAAACTTTATTCCCATCTATATCCTCTTTAAACATACCTAATTGTGATAAGAAAATAACAATTGCCAAACCGTTTACAAAACCCATCATTACGGGATGAGGAATTAATCTTACAAATTTACCAAGCTTTAAAACACCTGCTAACATTTGAATTATACCCATTAAAATTACGGTAGCAAAAAGATAATACAAACCTAAATTTTCACCGGGTTCTCCCATGTCATTTCCCCTAGCAACTAGAGATACCATCACAACTGCCAATGCTCCGGTTGCCCCTGAGATCATACCTGGTCTACCACCAAATATCGAAGTAATTAACCCTACCATAAATGCTGCATATAAACCAACCAATGGATCTACTCCTGCAACAAAAGCAAAAGCTACCGCCTCTGGAACCAATGCTAAAGCAACGGTTATACCGGATAAAATATCATTTTTTATATTGGGTAATTTTTTGGTAATAAACTCAGTCATAATCTTTTGCGTTTTCAGTTTTTTAGAAGCCGGCAAAAATACGATTAAATTTCAGAAGTATTACTTAATTTACATAACTAATTCAGGGTTATGCCAAAAAACCATCGAGTAACAATTTGATATTTGGGTAGGTATTTTGCATTGCTTTTTTAATTTCTTCTTTATCTTTCCAACATACTTCGGTAATTCCTTCTTCTAATTGAGGTTTTAAATTATTGGAATTACTAGTCATTTTATACCAATGCGATAATTTTAATATTTGTTTATTATTTTCTTCGTAAATATGGTATGTTGTTTTTATAAACTGCTTTAAGCTCAAATCAAAAATACCGCATTCTTCTTCTACTTCTCGTATTGCAGTTTCCTGAATTGATTCGTTTTTTTCAACTTTTCCTTTCGGAAGATCCCATTTATCATTTCTAAAAATAAATAAGACTTCTTTATTTTTATTTTGAACAATCCCACCTGCTGCTTCAATTATTTTAAATTGACTCATGAATTCTGTCCAAAGTAATTCTAAATCATTATGAAACAAATAAATGCTTTTTGATTTCTCGAAATTACAATCTTTTAAAAAGTTGGTAAGATCAAATGAATTCCAATAAAAAAAACCTTTTCTCTTTTCAAACTCAAGCGAATCAGTTAAAATAATTTTACATTCATTTTTAAAAATTGTATACATTTGCACCATGATTTTCAACAAAAATACAGCAAAAAAAACAGCCGAACTGCTTTTAACGATAAAAGCTATAAAATTACAACCTGAAGAGCCTTTTACATGGGCTTCAGGATGGAATTCACCAATTTATTGTGACAATAGAGTTACCTTATCATTTGTTCCTATTCGTAATTTTATTCGTGAAAACTTAGTAAAGATAATTGATGAAAAATATGGCAAACCTAATGTTATTGCTGGTGTTGCAACAGGCGCTATTGCTATTGGAGTTTTGGTTGCACAAGAATTAGGAATACCATTTATTTATGTAAGACCCGAGCCAAAAAAACACGGTAGAAAAAATCAAATTGAAGGATATCTCGATAGCGGACAAAATGTTGTAGTTGTTGAAGATTTAATCAGTACAGGAAAAAGTAGTTTAAATGCTGTAAAAGCATTAAAAGATGCTGGTGCTAATGTAAAAGGAATGGTTGCTATATTTAATTATGGTTTTGATATTGCCAATGAAAATTTTAAAGATGCTAATCTTGAACTTACCACCCTAAGTGACTATAATCATTTGATTGAGCAAGCACTAGACACAAACTATATTACCGATAAAAATATTGAAACACTTAAATCTTGGAGAGAAGACCCAAGCAAATGGAATAAATAAACTATGAATTTAGAAAGCCCAAAAGTTACCGTACAAAAATCAAATAAAGAAATATTTGATTTTCTTAGTAAAACAGAAAATTTCGAAAAAATAATACCTGAAAATATCGACAAATTTGAAGCCAAAGAAGGCACTTTTAAATTTGCATTAAAAGGTATGCCAGAATTGAGATTGAATTTACAAGAACAAGAATCTCCTAAAAAAATTGTTTTAGCATCGGCAAGTGATAAATTTCCTTTTACACTTACTGCAAATATCGAAGAAGATTCTGAAACTTCAAGTAATGTTATATTGAATTTCGATGGAAATATCAATCCCATGATGGCAATGATGGTTAAAAAACCTCTTCAGAAATTCCTCGATGCATTGTCTGAAAATATTGAAAAAAGATAGTTTTTTATAAAAATAACAGGTCAGAAAAATCTGACCTGTTATCTCCCCCTTTAAATTTAGCGTATTTTTTTCTCCCCTTTTTTTGGTAAATTAATAATTCCCCCTTTTTTTTTAATTATATTATAATCTTGTCAATAATCTTTCTTCGGTATAAAATGGCACTTTAACTCTTGTTTCCCCCCAGGCAAGCACCATTTGTACACCGTATTGTTTTTCATTAAAACCTATTGAAAATATATCAATCGAATTATCTTTACTTACCGGTACATCAATTTTGGCTACATCATATTTCGGATTGTAAAAAAATGCACCCAATGTATTGATGTTTGAATTTAGAATAATGGTCCAGTAGTTTTCTTTTGGAATAGTATATAAAACATAACTTCCTGCTTTTACAAATTTATTTCCAAACATCACATCTGTATAAAATTTAATCTCAGTAGCTTCATTTGCTCCAGTTCTCCAAATCTTACCGAAAGGTACTTTTGTTCCAAAAACAGTTTCTTCATTCGCTTTTGGCCTTCCATAAAGTACTTTTATTTGTGGTTTCGGATTGTTTTCTGCTTTGTAGTAAACAATATCATGTGGTTCTAGATCTAAGTTATTAAAACTTTGTGCACTAGCTAGTTCTACAGTAAATACTAACATGGAGAACCATAATATTATCGCAATTATTTTGGTCTTTTTCATAGCTTTTTTTTTAATTATTTTTGGAAGTAAGTCAATATATCAAACCATTTAATTAGCTCTTTCTGACTTTGAATTATCCCCGACTCCTTACTGTCGGAGATAATTAATCTCTTCCCCCTTTTTTTTACTCTCCTATAGCAAAGGAGAATCCCTTTTTCTTATTTTTTTTATTAAAGTAATTCTATACTTTTGACTTAACTTCTTCAATTTCCTTTACCCCATTCTTAATCGTAATATCACTTGTGATAACAAAATCTGAAGTATAAACTTTTAAAGTGTATGTTCCGTCATCTAACTTACTCTTGTCAATATC
>DAOUQH010000026.1 GCA_030625645.1 Flavobacteriia bacterium
GTACAGGAATCGGAGTTTGGGGATTGAATAAAACCGTTGGTTGGGCTTGGGATATTACTAACTTTGTTTGGTGGGTAGGAATTGGGCATGCAGGAACATTGATTTCGGCAGTACTATTATTATTCCGTCAAAAATGGAGAATGGGTATTAACCGTTCCGCGGAAGCGATGACAATATTCGCTGTATTTCAAGCAGGATTATTCCCAATTATTCACATGGGTAGAGTTTGGAATGGCTATTGGACGATGCCAATACCTAATCAATTTGGTTCTTTGTGGACTAACTTCAACTCTCCATTATTATGGGATGTATTTGCAATTTCAACGTATTTATCAGTTTCAGTAGTATTCTGGTGGACAGGTTTATTACCTGATTTTGCGATGATTAGGGATAGAGCAACAAAACCTTTCCAAAAGAAAATTTATAGTTTATTAAGTTTTGGATGGACAGGTAGAGCAAAAGATTGGCAACGTTTTGAAGAAGTATCTTTGGTGTTGGCAGGTTTAGCAACCCCATTAGTACTTTCGGTACATACTATTGTATCGTTTGACTTTGCTACTTCGGTGATTCCTGGTTGGCATAGTACAGTATATCCTCCTTACTTTGTTGCAGGAGCAGTATTTTCAGGTTTTGCTATGGTGCAAACATTGTTGATTATCATGCGTAAAGTATCAAATTTAGAAGATTATATAACACGTCTTCATATAGAAAATATGAACAAAGTAATTTTGGTAACAGGAGGTATAGTTATGGTAGCCTACTTGTCTGAATTTTTTGTTGGATGGTATTCAGGTAGTTTATACGAAGATTTTACTTATTTATCTATTGGTGCAGCAACAGGACCTTATGCATGGGCATTTTGGGCATTGATTTTATGTAATGGTGTATTTCCTCAATTATTATGGTTTAAAAAAGTACGTACAAATTTTACAGCATCATTTATTTTGGCAATCATAATAAATGTTGGAATGTGGTTTGAGCGTTTTGATATTATTGTAATTAATTTAAGTAGAGGTCATTTACCATCAACTTGGACACAATTTGAACCTACTTTTGTTGATATTGGAATTTATGTAGGAACTATTGGATTCTTCTTTGTTTTATTTTTATTGTATGCACGTACATTCCCAGTAGTTGCACAAGCCGAAGTAAAATCAATTTTAAAATCATCGGGTGATGGTTTCAAAAGAGCAAGAGATAATAAATAATTTAGAAATTACAATTTTTATAATTGAATAAATATAATAAAATGAGCAATAAAGTAATTCAAGCAATGTATGACGACGACGATGTTCTTTTAAAAGCAGTTAAAGAAACTCGTGAAGCAAATCATCATATTGAAGAAGTGTTTACTCCATTTCCTGTACACGGTTTAGAAAAAGCTATGGGAATGAAGGGAACTCGTATCGCCATAGCAGCTTTTATATATGGTTTAACTGGTTTAGGTTTTGCAATTTGGATGATGAATTATATGATGATTGAAGATTGGCCTCAAAATATTGGTGGTAAACCTAATTTTAGTTATGTAGAAAATATGCCGGCATTTGTACCTATTATGTTTGAATTAACAGTGTTCTTTGCAGCTCATTTGATGGTTATTACTTTTTATATGAGAAGTAAAATTTGGCCTTTTCAAAAAGCAAGTAATCCTGACCCAAGAACAACTGATGATAAATTCGTAATGGAAGTAGAACTAAGTGGTAACGAAAGTGAATTATCCGATTTTTTAAAGAAAACAGGAGCTATCGAATTAAAAGTAGCTGATAAAGCATAGTATAAATTTCAAGTTTTAAACTTATCATAGAAATATTTGAACAATGAAAAATTTTATAAAAATAACTTTCTTTTTAATACTTATAATAGTTTTTGGTTCTTGTCAAGAAACAAATACCCAGAGAAGAGTTCAATATATGGGAGATACAGATATGTATGTTGCTGTACCTTACGATACTTATACAACAAACCCTGTGTTTGCTAACGGAATTAGTGCTCAAAAACCAGTTGAAGGAACTATTGCAAGAGGTAATGTGGTTTATGAATATCCAAATAGTGAAGAAGGATATACATTAGCGAAGGACTCATTGATGTCACCAATTAAAACTACCGATAAGAATCTGGAAAAAGGGAAAGAATTATACAATATTTTTTGTGCTATTTGCCATGGAGATAAAGGAGATGGTCAAGGTATATTGATGATTAACGAAACATTTCTAGGAGTTCCTAATTATAAGGATAGAGAAATTACTGATGGGAGTATTTATCACGTAATAATGTATGGAAGAAATATGATGGGATCTCATGCCTCTCAATTAAATGACAATGAGCGTTGGCAAGTAGTTCAGTATGTTGATAAATTGAGGTCAGATTTATTAAAATAGGAAAGATAAATAATAAATAAAGAATAAATACACTATATAAAATGTATACATTTTCAGGTAAATTAAAAACGTTTTCAATTGCATTAATGATTCTTGGTGCTTTAGGTATGGGATATGGATTTTTAACAGCTCCTAAAACTACCGAAGATATAAAAGAAATTTTACATCAAGAGGAAAGTCATGATGTTGCTCAAGGAGATGAACATGCAACTACAGAAGTTCATGCCAGTGCAGATTCTGAATCACATAGTGCTGAAGCTGAACAAAATCATTTAGAGCATGTTTTGCACCAATTGCAAAATCGCCCATGGGCAGCTTATTTTGTTGCAGCTTTTTTCTTTTTAATGATTGGAGTACTTGTTTTGGTTTTTTATGCCATTCAGTGGGCAGCTCAAGCCGGATGGTCAATTGTGTTATTTAGAGTAATGGAAGGAATTACAGCATATATTTTGCCTGGTTCAATTTTGTTATTCTTATTTTTATTAGCATCAGGATTTCATTTAAATCATATTTATGTATGGATGGCCGAAGGTACTTTTGATCCTACAAGTGAAAATTATGACGCTATAATTGATGGAAAATCATGGTGGTTAAATACACCAAGTTGGTTGATAAGAGGTTTTGTTTATTTATTTGTATATAATATATTTAGATGGTTATTACGCAAAAACTCAATTGCACTTGACAATAGTGGTGATGTTAAAATTTATAAGAAAAATTTTAATTTAGCAGTAATATTTATTGTTCTTTATGCAATATTAGAATTATTTATGTCATTTGATTGGCTAATGTCTTTAGATCCTCACTGGTATAGCCAATTATATTCGTTCTATGTATTTGCAAGTATGATGGTATCTGGAATTACAGTAATTGCATTGGTGACAATTTATTTGAGAAAAAAAGGAGTTTTACCATTTGTAAATGATAAACATATTCATGACTTAGGAACATATATGTTTGGATTTAGTATTTTCTGGGCATACTTTTGGTTTGATCAGTTTATGCTACAATGGTATGCAAATATACCTGAAGATACAGCTTATTTTTTCCCTAGATTAATTGGTTCTTACCAATTACCTTTTATTGGTATGTTGATATTGAATTTTGTATTTCCAATATTTATTTTAATGGATAAAGATTCTAAAAAAACACCTTGGTTTGTTATAGTTACCGGATTGGTAATTTTATTTGGTCATTATATCGATATTTTTCAATTAATTTATCCTGCTACTGTAGGTGATAATTGGAGTATTGGTGTACCAGAAATAGCTTCTTTATTATTTTTCTTAGGAGTATTTATCTTTACAATATTTTCTTCAATAAGTAAAGTTCCTTTACATGCTAAAGGGAATCCTTTTATGAAAGAAAGTGAAATTTATCACGGTTAAACAAAATATACTTATATATAAATTCGATGTGAAAGCATCGGATTTTTTTGTTTTAAAAATAGAATAGTTGTAACATTGAGTATATTTGAAAAAATTCTAAAACCTCATGATTAAAAAAATTCTAAAATTCTTATTATTTATAGCGATATTGCTCGCTATAGGATCTTTCATTTTTGTTAACAGTAAAAAACCACAATATAGTGGCGAATTAAATATCGAAAATTTAAATGATAAGGTAACTGTTTATTTTGATGAGATTGGTGTACCACATATATATGCCCAAAATCAGCAAGATGCTTACATTGCATTAGGCTATTTACATGCACAAGATAGATTGTGGCAAATGGAATTGATCCGTAGAATTTCAGCAGGAAGGTTATCTGAAATATTTGGAAAAGATATGATAGATACTGATAAATTTTTTAAAGGTATTGGTGTAGAGGAAGCTGCAGATAGAAGTATAAAAAACTTAGATACAACTACAATTTCTTATAAATTAACCAATGCCTATCTAAACGGTATAAATCAATTTATAGATAAAGGATCAACTCCAATTGAATTTAGTTTGATAGGAATTGAAAAAGAGAATTATACTATTAAAGATATTTACAATGTATTTGGCTATATGGGTTTAAGTTTTGCTCAAGCACATAAAACAGATCCATTGATGACAAATCTTAAAAATAAGTTAGGATACCATTATATGGTGGAGCTTGGGTTAAAAACAGAACCGAATTCTACAATGATTGGCAATTACAATCCTAATGTAAAATCAGAAAGTAAAGTAGCCTCGGTTGTTAATAATATTTTAGATAAAAGCGTTGTACCTCCTTTTATTGGTAGTAATAGTTGGGTGGTAGGTGAAAAGAAAACAAAAAATAAAAAGGTGATTCTTGCAAATGATCCACATATTGCTTTTTCACAACCAGCGGTTTGGTATCAATCACATATTGTAACACCAAATTTTGAGATTTATGGATTTAATTTAGCATTAACACCATTTCCATTACTGGGTCATAATCATGATTATGCGTATGGAATTACACTGTTTGAAAATGATGATAATGATTTTTATTCAGAAAAAGATGGTCAAAAATATAAAAATAGAAAATATACTATAAAAGTTAAAGATGACCAAGATGTAGAGTTTCAGGTAAAAGTTGGAAGACACGGTCCGGTTATGAATGATTTTATAGATTTGATTGATTCAGAAGAAAACATAGCAATGGATTGGGTTTATACTAAGTTTGATAATGATATGCTGCATGTTTCTTATGAAATTTCACATGCTAATTCTTTGGATGATTTTAAAAAAGGAGTAGAAAAAATTCATGCCCCTGGATTAAATATGATGTATGGTGATGCAAAAGGAAATATCGCCTGGTTTGCTGCAGCAAAATTGTATTCAAGAGAAAATGATGCAAATACAAAATATATTTTAGAAAGTGAAAATGATAAAATATCTTATTTAGATTTTAATCAAAATCCACAAGCTATAAATCCGCCATGGAATTATGTTTATTCGGCAAATAATCAACCAAAAGCTATTGATAATAGATTATATCCAGGTTATTATTTAGCTGAAGATCGTGCAAAAAGAATTGTTAATCTAGTCCAACCTAAGAACGATTTTACAAAAGAAGAAATGCAAGAGATGATTATGGATGTTACTTCACCAGTTGTATTAAAAAATATAAATACTGTATTAAAGAATATATCAAAAGTTAATTTATCTGATAATGAAAAAGAAGCAATTGAAATACTAAAGAGTTGGAAAGGAGATTATAAATCTACGCATACAGCACCTACAATTTATAATAAGTTTATCTACAATTTTTTAAAAAACACTTTTGCTGATGAAATGGGTGAGGAAGGGTTTAAGCAATTTCTAAAAACACATTTATATAAACGACAAATTGCAAAACAAATTCAGAATAGAAAATCAATTTGGTGGGATAATACATCAACAAAAGAAATTAAAGAGAATAGAGATGAAATTTTTACTAGTTCTTTTCATGAAGCAATTACAGATTTAGAGAATCAATTAGGTGAAGATGTTAATGACTGGACATGGGATAAAGCATTATCGATAACCCATAGGCATGCATTTGATAAAGTTGAAGCTTTAAAGAGTATTTTTAATGTTGGACCTTTTATAACTAATGGTGGAAATGAAGTTATCAATAATCAATTATTTCAATTAGATGGAAGTGGAAAATATGAAGTTAAAGGAGGGCCATCAACCCGAAGAATTATTGATTTTAGTGATATAGAGAACGGTATTGCGATATTACCAACGGGTCAATCTGGTAATGTGTTTAGTAAGCATTATAAAGACCAAGCTCAAAAATATTTAGATGGAGAGTTTTATAAAATGATGCTTAATAAAGAAGAAATTGAAGCTTCAAAAGACGTATTAGTTTTAAAATCAATAAAATAGGCGGACATGTTAGAGCCTAAAATTGTTATTATCTCTGAAATGAAGATGGTTGGAAATAGATTAACAATGTCTTTGACAGATAATAAGACATCTATTTTGTGGAAAAACTTCATGATTAAACGGAAGGAGATTTTTCATAATGAAAATTCAGATTTATATAGTATTCAGATTTATAATCCGGATTTAGATTTTAATGATTTTACTCCAAGTACTTCTTTTGAAAAATGGGCTGCAGTAGAAGTAGAAGAGATAGATAGAATTCCTGATAAAATGGAAACATTGACAATTCCAAAGGGAGAATATGCGGTTTTTAAATATCGTGGATTACCTAGTAATTTTCAAAAAATGGCAGAATATATTTTTGGTGTTTGGCTTCCAAACTCACAATATCAATTAGATAATCGACCTCATTTTGAGATTATGAAAGCAGATTATAATCCGAATGACCCAAGTGCAGAAGAAACAGTTTGGATACCGATAAGATAACTTTAAGGGTTATTTTCTTTAATGGTTAAACCCTTTGCTATTATGTCAAATAATAATCAATATTTATTAATTTCACCTTACTAAAAAAATAAAAATGAAAATAGTTGTTTTAGACGGATATACTTTAAACCCCGGTGATTTAAGTTGGGAAGCATTAAAAAAATATGGTGACTTGACAGTCTTTGACCGTACAGAAAAAGAGACCAATAAAATAATAGAAGCAATAGTTGATGCTGAAATAATTTTCACCAATAAAACACCTCTTAGTAAAGAAATACTTATAAAAACTCCAACAGTAAAATACATTGGTGTTTTGGCTACCGGTTTTAATGTTGTAGATATTGATGCAGCTCATGAATTAGGAATTATTGTAACAAATGTTCCTGCTTATAGTACTGATTCTGTAGCGCAATTAACCTTTGCATTATTGTTAGAATTAACAAATCAAGTTGGAATTCATAACAGTGCTGTACAAGATGGTGAGTGGGTAAATTCAAAAGATTTTTGTTTTTGGAAAACGCCATTGATTGAACTTAACAGGAAAACTATTGGGATAATTGGTTATGGTAGAATTGGTCAAGCTACAGTCAAAATTGCCCAGTCTTTTGGTATGAAAGTAGTGGTTTATAGTAATAGAAAATACCCTGAATTAGAATCTGATAATTTTAAAAACACTGATTTTGAAACTCTTTTATCACAATCAGATGTGATAAGTTTACACTGTCCGTTAACTGATAAAACAAAAGGAATTATAAATGAAGATTCCATAAATTTAATGAAAGATGGCGTAATGATAATCAATACATCTCGTGGACCATTAATTGTTGAAGAAGATTTAAAAAATGCTTTAAACTCTGGTAAAGTTGGAGGAGCTGGAATTGATGTAGTTTCTGAAGAACCAATTAAAAAATACAATCCCTTATTACAAGCAAAGAATTGTATTATTACTCCACATATTGCCTGGGCTCCAAAAGAAGCAAGAGAAAGGTTAATGCATATTGCAGTTAAGAATTTAGAAGAATTTATAAATGGAAATCCGGTTAATGTTGTGAGTTTATAGTTTTTCTAGAGTTCTGTTTTTAAAACTCCGCCAACACTGGCATTACTAGCTAAAATAGAATACATTTTTAACCATTTACCCGGAACTTCTTTTTTAGGTATTTTCCATTCAGTACGTCGTTTTGCTATTTCTTCTTTGTCTAGATCTACTTCAATTTTGTATTGGTCAACATCGATAAAAATTGTATCTCCATCTTTTAAAAGTCCGATCATACCACCTTCTGCAGCTTCAGGAGAAATGTGTCCGATTGATAATCCACGGGTAGCACCCGAGAATCTTCCATCGGTAATTAATGCAACATCAGCACCAAGTCCCATGCCCATTATCATACTTGTTGGAGAAAGCATTTCCTGCATGCCAGGACCTCCCTTTGGTCCTTCGTATCTAATAACAACAACATCTCCTTTTTTTACTTTTCCTTTTCTTATACCTTCAATGGCATCTGGTTGAGAATTGAAACAAACTGCTTTTCCTTTAAAGTTTCTTTCTCCAATAATTCCAGCAGTTTTAATAACACAACCTTCTTCGGCTAAGTTTCCAAATAAAATTGCTAATCCACCAACCTTTGAATAAGCATTTGATAAAGTATGGATAATAGTTTCATCTTTAATATCTGCATTAGCAATACGGTCGCCAATTGTAGAACCTTCAATAGTAGGGTTATCTATATCTAAAACTCCTCCACGTTTGTTAATTTCTTTCATAACAGCACTAACACCACCAGCACGATTTATATCTTCCATGTGAATATGTGAAATGGATGGTGATATCTTAGCAATATGACTTACATTTTTACTTATCTCATTAATCATCTTAATATCAAAATCAACATCAGCTTCCTTAGCAATTGCAAGCATATGTAGAACTGTATTTGAACTTCCTCCCATTGCCATATCAACAGCAAAAGCATTATGTACAGCTTGTTTATTAATTATATTTTTAATCTTATATTTTTCAGTTTGTTGCTCATCTTTTGCTATTTCGCAAATTCTACGGGCAGCTTGTCTTAGTAATTGTTCACGTTCTTTTGTTAGCGCAAGTATTGTCCCGTTTCCTTTAAGTGCAATTCCCATTGCTTCTATCAAAGTATTCATGGAATTTGCTGTAAACATTCCAGAGCAGCTTCCTCCACTTGGACAAGCTTTACATTCTAATTCTTCTAGTTGTGCAGAAGTAATTTCTCCATTTTCATATTTGCCAATTCCCTCAAAAACAGTTGCTAAATCTACTGGAGTTCCATCGTCTAAAATGCCTTTTTTCATAGGTCCGCCTGTAACAAAAATAGTGGGAACATTTACACGCAATGCTCCCATTACCATTCCCGGAGTTATTTTGTCACAGTTAGGAATTGCGATCATGGCATCTAACTTATGAGCATTCATTACGGTTTCAATACTGTTAGCAATTAGCTCACGAGAGGGTAATGAATAAAGCATTCCGTCATGCCCCATCGCAATACCGTCATCAACACCAATCGTATTGAATTCAAATGGAATACAACCGTTTGCACGGATTTCTTCTTTAATAATTTCAGCATATTTATTAAGAAAAAAGTGTCCTGGAATAATTTCAATAAAACTATTTGCAACACCAATAAAAGGTTTTTTAAAATCTTCTGTTTTTAATCCTGTTGCTCTTAGCAAACTACGGTGTGGTGCCTTGTCAAAGCCCTTTTTTATTTCATCACTTCTCATTTTAGCTCAATTTTATTGTAACTCTAGATTTATTTTTATTTAATATTTTACCTAAAAAATTTAAGAGGCAAATGTATGTTATTTTTTACTGTTGGATACAAGATTGTATCCAGTATCATTAATTCTAATTAGGGTAATTTACTAACTCATTTTATCTTTAAACTTTATTGTAAACTTCTTTAAAAGGGATTCTAAATCTTTCACCAAAAATACCATCTGGTAAGCGAATACCACATGCAATAACCATATTTATTTCTGCTCCTTGCGGTAAATGTAGTAGTTTTTTAATTCGAAGAGAATCTATTCCTTCCATTGGGCAGGTATCATATCCAATATCTGCCATGCTCAACATAAAGGTTTGCGCTGCCAATCCGGCACTTTTATGTGCAACAATTCGCATATCACTATTTCTTGCTTGTCGGTAAATAGGTCTGAAAAGACCAATTAGCCAATAAATAATATATTTTATCCTCCCAAAAATTCCAAAAAAATCAAAATAGGTTAGAGGAATCAGCTTTTTATAATAAGTGTCTGCAAATTTTTCTCTTCGATTATAATCTTTAGGATTTTTTCCTCCTGCCACTTTATTTATATAAGCTAAATTAGCTTTTGCTCTTTTGCGCCATAGATCTTTTCTTGTTATTACTACAACCATTTGTTGAGCAGTTTTTGCAGCACTTTGATCAAAGCAATAATTGGATATTTTTTTTAACTTATCTGATGAAATGACATGGTAAAATTCCCATAATTGCATATTACTACTATTTGGTGCTAGAGTTGCTTGTTCTATGCAATTTTTAACAGTAGTAGAATCAATTGGTTTGCTTGGATCGTAATTTCTTACAGACCTTCTGTAAATTATAGCTTCATTTAGTGTCATTTTTTTTGATTTTTCATAAAACTACAAAAAAAAGAGTAACTGAATTGGGTTACTCTTTTTAGAAAACAAAGGTTTATTGAAATTAAATAATGGTTGATTGACCTAATGATAAATTTTCCAATTGGTAAAGTACTCTTTTTTTATCGATGATAAAGTCGCTAATAAATTCACCAACATCATTAGTAGTATTTTTTTGTGTTCCGTTTAAATCGGGTGTTGAAATTTCTAACTCGATAGATTTATTTACAGCATTTTTTACAGCATCAGCTTCTTCATATAAATCAAAATATTCTAATAGCATTGCTGCTGATAAGATAATTGCTAGTGGATTTGCAATTCCTTTCCCTTTAGCTTGTGGAAAAGAACCGTGAATTGGCTCAAATAAAGCATTGTTTTCTCCTATGGAGGAGGATGCTAATAATCCTATTGAACCTGAGATTACGCTCGCTTCATCTGATAAAATATCACCAAACATATTTTCGGTTAAAATTATATCAAACTGACGAGGATTTATAATAATTTGCATTGCTGCATTATCGACAAATAAAAAATCAAGAGTAACTTCGGGATACTGTTTTGCGATTTCCTTCACTCTTTTTCGCCATAATCTTGAGGTTTCCAAAATATTGGATTTATCAACTAGAGTTAGCTTCTTACGGCGTGATTTAGCAGCTTGAAAAGCTAAATGAGCAATACGATCTACTTCTTCGGCAGAATAAAAACAATCATCAGAAGCAGACAAGCCATCTTCAGCTACATTTTTTTTACCAAAATAAATACCACTAGTAAGCTCCCTAAAGATTATAAAATTAGTATTTTTTATCACCTTTTCTTTAATGGGTGATTTATGTAATAAAGCATTATAAGTTATTATTGGACGAATATTAGCAAATAGTCCAAGAGATTTTCTCAACTTTAATAATCCTTGTTCTGGTCGAACTTTAGCATTGGGATTATTATCATATTTTGGATCGCCAATTGCGCCAAAAAGAACAGCATCGGCATCTTTGCAAATTTGTAGAGTTGTATCAGGAAGAGGATTCCCAGTATTGTCAATTGCTATAGCTCCTACATCAGCATTTGTAAAACTAAAACTATGTTTAAATTTTTTGGCAACAGCTGTTAAAACTTTTACTGCTTGTTCAGTGATTTCTGGTCCAATTCCATCACCTGCTAAGACTGCAATTTTCAAATCCATTTTATAATCTTTTTGTTTTTAGGCAATTAATAATCTGCAACTTTCCATGATTTCATGAATATCCTCATCAATTACTTCTTTTTTGATATCAGCAAAACTTAAAAATTCTGGATATACAATATCTAATTGATCCTTGGTTAATTCATAACCAACTTCTTTTGCTCTAAACGCCAAGGCAGCTCTACCACTTCTTGCAGTTAAAACAATTGCCGATTTTGAAACACCAACATCTTCAGGATTCATAATTTCGTATGTTTCTCTATTTTTAATAACACCATCTTGGTGGATGCCTGAGCTATGTGCAAAAGCATTTTCGCCAATAACAGCTTTATTTGGCTGTACATTTAAACCCATTTTTTCTTGCACCAATTGGCTTGTACTGTATAATAATTTAGTATTTACATTTGTGTCTAAATTCAAATAAGGATGTTGTTTTAATATCATAACTACTTCCTCTAAAGCTGTGTTTCCTGCTCTTTCACCAATACCGTTAATAGTACATTCTATTTGACGAGCACCATTTTGAATTCCGGCGATAGAATTTGCAGTTGCCAAGCCTAAATCATTGTGACAATGACAAGACAAAGTTACGTTTTCTATTCCTTTTACATTATCTTTTAAGTATTTAATTTTTGCTCCGTATTCATCTGGTAAACAATACCCTGTTGTGTCTGGAATATTTAAAACAGTAGCACCGGATTTAATAACTTCTTCACAAATATGAGCCAAAAATTTATTATCGGTTCGACCAGCATCTTCAGCATAAAATTCAACATCATCAACAAAAGATTTTGCATAAGCTACGGCATCTTTTGCTCGTTCTACTATCTGTTCTGGCGTAGAGTTGAATTTATGTTTAATATGTAATTCAGAAGTGCCAATACCAGTGTGAATTCTTGGTTTAACTGCATATTGTAATGCTTGAGCAGCAGCTTCAATGTCTTTTTTGTTTGCTCTTGTTAGCGCACAAACAGTTGCATTTTTAACTATTTTTGAAATTTCGACAACCGAGTTGAAATCACCAGGACTTGATGCAGGAAATCCTGCTTCAATGATATCAACACCAAGTAGATCAAGACGTTCGGCGATAACTAATTTTTGTTGCGTATTTAATTTACAGCCTGGAACTTGTTCACCATCTCTAAGGGTTGTGTCGAAAATTTGGACCTTTTCTTTGCTCATTTTTAATAAAATTTACACTTTTGAATAACAAAAATATAAATGATTGCTATTTTCATTTTTAATAAATAACTTTGTTTACTATATTCAGATGTTAGCTAAAACTGTAAGTATCACAAAATCAAATAGATAAATATATTTCATTACGATGTCTATGGAAAAAAAAGATTCACTTTTGTTATTGGTAAAATCATTATCAAAATCAGAAAAAAGACAATTTAAACTCTATGCGGGAAGATTAGGAGTAAATTCTCAAAAGAATTTCATGACCTTATTTACTCTTTTGGAAAAAATGGAAATAATTGATGAGAGTATTATTTTAAAAAAAACTAATATAAAAAAACAGCAATTATCTAATGCAAAAGCTCATTTGTATAAGCAGATTTTGATTAGCTTAAGACTTAATCCTTCACATCATAGTATTAAAATTCAAATTAGAGAACAGTTAGATTTCGCTACAATTTTATACAATAAAGGTTTACATAAACAGAGCCTAAAACTTTTAGAAAAAGCCAAAAATATGGCATTGCAAAATTCTGAAAATAATCTTGCATTTGAAATTGTAGAATTAGAAAAAGTAATTGAATCGCAGTATATTACACGTAGTTTAAGCACTCGTGCAGATGATCTTACAAGTCAGGCTAAACTTTTTAGTAAGAAAAGTAACATGTTGAGCAAACTTTCAAATTTATCATTGCAGCTTTATAGCATGATGCTTAAAAAAGGTTATGTTAGAGATGATAAAGATTTTGAGAATGTAAAAAAATATTTTGAAGATAATCTACCAAAGTTTGAAATTGAAAATCTTGGTTTAAAGGAAAGATTATTTTTATACAAAGCATTTTTGTGGTATAATTATTTGACCCAAGATTTTGTTTCCTGCTACAGGTACGCTCAGAAATGGGTTGATCTATTTCATGAAAATCCCAAGTTGAAAGAGACAAATCCTATTTTTTATTTAAAAGGAACAGATTATTTATTGGAAACACTTTTTTTAATTCAGCATTCCAACAAATTTAGGACTGTACTTGATAGTTTCAAATCGGAACTTGAAAATAATGATTTTCAGATGAATGATAATACCAATAAGCTTTCATTTTTAATTTATTATCAAAACAGAATTAATCAATTTTTCTTAGAAGGACAGTTTACCAAAGGCTTAGATTTTATTCCTGAAGTTTTGGAAGAATTAAAATTATATAGCAAAAAGTTTGATGAGCATCATAATATGGTGTTTTATTATAAAATTGCTAGTTTGTATTTTGGTGCAGGAGAAAACGAATCTTGTATTTTTTATCTTGAAAAAATTATTAAAAATAAGGATCTTAAAATGCGTGAAGATCTTCTATGTTTTAGTCGTATTTTAAATTTAGTTGCACATTATGAAGCTGGTTTAGATGAAGATATGGATTATTTGATAAAATCTACTTATCGATTTTTAATTAAGATGGATGATATGCATATCGTACAGAAAGAAATAATATCTTTCTTAAAGAACTTAGGAAATGTATATCCACAAGAGATTAAAAATGAATTTATCAAGTTACACGATGTGTTAGTGCCTTATGAAAATCATCCTTATGAAAAACGTTCATTTATGTATCTCGATATAATTTCGTGGTTAGAAAGTAAGATACAAAATAGATCGGTTGAGTCGATTATTCAGGAAAAAGCAGCTTTAAAGATGAAGTAATATTTATAATAAGAATCTTAAATTTTATCAATATATGAAATATAAAAAATTAGGTTTAAATGGACCAAAAATATCAACGGTTGGTTTTGGTGCTTGGGGAATAAGTGGACGTGATTGGGGAAATACAGATGATAAAAATTCAAAAAAAGCTATTCATGCGGCCCTTGATGCAGGTGTAAATTTTATTGATACAGCAGATGTTTATGGATTTGGTCATTCTGAAGAATTAATCAGGCAAGTACTGGATGAAAGATCTGACAAACACAAAATAGTTATTGCCTCAAAGGCAGGAAATAATTTTTATCCTTTTATTGGTCAGGATTGTGAAATTACACCTGCAAACAATGATTATTCTCTAAGACATTTGGAATTTGCAGTAGAGCAAAGTTTAAAACGTTTAAATGTTGAAAAAATAGATGTACTTCAGCTCCATAGCCCAGATCTTGAAATTTTAGAACAAGATGAACCGTGGCGAGCACTTGAGCGATTAAAAAATGCCGGAAAAATTAAACATGCCGGATGGAGTATTCAATCTTTTCAGGAAACAGAGCAAGCTCACATATTGGAGAGACATCATAATCTAATAGATGTTATTCAAGTTAGGTATAATCTTTTGGAAAGGGAGGCTGAAGATGTTTTATTTCCATTAGCACTAAAATATGGTACTGGAGTTATCGTTCGTATTCCTCTTCTTTTTGGTTTTCTCTCTGGGAAATTTGACGTTAAAAGTACTTTTGGTGATAATGATCATCGAAAATTTAATCTTTCTCCTGAAAAATTATCTACTTATTTGGAAAAATTAACAAGTTATCAAGGTGTATTTGATAAATATTCTAATTATAGTTCAACACAACTTAGTCTTAGATTTTGTATTTCTCACCCGGCATGTCATGTGGTAATTCCTGGAGGGAAAACTCAAGATCAAGTAAGAGAGAATGCAGTGGCCTCGGATATTGATTTTATACCACATGAAGCATTTGTAAAGTAAAGAAATAGTATATATTTTAATCATTTAAAAAAACTTCCTATTTATTTAGAAAGTTTTTTTGTTTTAAACTTAGTAAATGTAAGTATGTAAATAGCACTATTACAGTCGTATAAGGTGTTTAATATTTAACTGAATATTGTAAAAAAGTAGATTCTTGAAAAATTTAGCAATGAAAGCTTTATAATTTTGAAGATTAATCAATAAAACAGCAAACTTGAAAGTGTAAATATTAAACCATAAATTATGGAAACAATTACAAAATCTGCTTTATCTAAAAGTGAACCCAAAAAAAAGATGAAAGAAAAAAAATCTACAAAAATGATTGGCGCAAAAGCTGTCGTCGAGAGTCTAATTGCTGAGGGTGTTGATTTAGTTTATGGATATCCTGGTGGGGCAATAATGCCTGTTTATGATGAATTTTATAAATCTCAGAAAGAGATTCATCATGTATTAACTCGCCATGAACAAGGTGCCGTTCATGCAGCACAGGGTTATGCTAGAACTTCAGGAAGAGTTGGAGTTGCAATTGCAACATCAGGCCCTGGAGCTACAAATATAATTACAGGTATTGCCGATGCTCAAATAGATTCTACACCATTGGTTTGTATAACAGGGCAAGTTGGTTCAAATTTGTTGGGAAGTGATGCTTTTCAGGAAACAGATATTGTTAGTATTTCAACTCCGGTTACAAAGTGGAATTATCAAATTACTAAAGCAGCTGATATTCCAACGGTAATGGCTAAGGCTTTCTATATTGCAAAATCAGGAAGACCTGGACCGGTTTTAATAGACATCACTAAAGATGCTCAGTTTGAAGAATTTGATTTTGTTTATAAAAAATGCAATGAAATTAGATCCTATCATCCTGTTCCAGAAGTTGATAATAAAAAAGTTAAGGCTGCAGCCGAATTGATTAATACTGCTAAAAAACCTTTTGTAGTTTTTGGTCAGGGTGTAATTTTAGGCCAGGCTGAAGCCGAATTTAAAGAATTTATTGAAAAAGCAGATATCCCATCGGCATCAACTTTATTAGGTTTGTCAGCATTACCAACACAGCACAAATTGAATTTTGGTATGGTTGGAATGCACGGAAATTATGCGCCAAATGTATTAACTAATGATTGTGATGTTTTAATTTCAATAGGTATGCGTTTTGATGATCGGGTAACCGGAAATCTAAAAACTTATGCAAAACAGGCAAAAATCATTCATTTTGATATTGATCCTGCTGAAATTGATAAAAATGTAAAAACAGACGTTGCTGTAATAGGTGATGTTAAAGAAACTTTAGCAGAAATACTTCCATTAATAAATAAAAACCAACACCCAGAATGGTATCAAAATTTCAAAGATCTTTATAAAATTGAGTTTGATGAGATTATTGATAAACAAATAAACCCAACCAAAGAAGGAATTACAAACGGTGAGGTAATGAAAGCAATAAATAACGAAACAAATGGTGAAGCAATTATCGTATCGGATGTTGGTCAAAACCAAATGTTTACAAATCGTTATGCCGATTTTAAACATAGTAAAAGTGTAGTAACTTCAGGTGGTTTGGGTACTATGGGATTTTGTTTACCTGCATCTATCGGTGCTAAAATGGGAGCTCCAAAAAGAGAAGTTGTTGCAGTAATTGGCGATGGTGGTTTCCAAATGACAATTCAAGAACTAGGTACAATTATGCAAACCAAAGTGCCTGTAAAGATTGTAGTTGTAAATAATGAATTTTTAGGAATGGTTCGTCAATGGCAAGAAATGTTTTTTGATAGACGTTATGCCGAAACGATTATGACAAATCCAAACTTTGTAAAAATTGTAGAGGGGTATGGAATCAAATCAAAAAGAGTAACAAAACGAGAAGATCTAAAAGAAGCAATTACTGAAATGATTGCTTCAAAAGAATCTTATTTTTTAGAAGTTGTAGTAGAAAAAGAGGGAAATGTTTTTCCAATGATTCCAACAGGAGCAACAGTTTCTGATATATTATTAAAATAGAATAAAGATGAAAAAAACTTTATACACCGTATCAATTTATACTGAAAATAACATCGGATTATTAAATAGAATCTCGAGTATTTTTTTAAAAAGACATATAAATATTGAGAGTTTAACAGTTTCGAATACTGAAATTGAAAATGTTTCAAGATTTATAATTGTTTCTTACATAACAGAAGAAGAAGTTAGAAAAGTGATAGGTCAGTTAGAAAAGCAGGTTGAGGTAATTAAGGCATATTATCACACAAATGAGGAGTCTATTTATGTACAAACAGCATTGTTTAAGATTAAATCGAAATTACTTTTTGAAGAACGTCAAATTCAAAATATCATTAAAAAAAGCAATTCACAAATTGTTACCGTTTCACCTGAATTTTTTGTAATTCAAAAGTCAGGAAGAAAAGAGGAAATAGAAGATCTTTATCAAGAGTTATTGCCTTATGGAATTATGCAATTTGTACGATCGGGAAGATTATCAGTTACAAAAGACGAAATGAAAATTTCAGAAATATTACAAAAACAATTAAACTAATAAAAAAACATAATTAAGAATGGCGAATTATTTTAACACTCTACCGTTAAGAGAACAATTAGAACAATTAGGGAAATGTAGGTTTATGGATTCATCAGAATTTTCTGATGGAGTTGAAGCATTAAAAGGAAAGAAAATTGTAATCGTTGGTAGTGGAGCTCAAGGCTTAAACCAAGGGTTAAATATGAGGGATTCAGGATTGGATATTTCTTATGCACTTCGCGAAAGCGCAATAGCAGATAAGAGGCAATCTTATAAAAATGCAGTTGAAAATAATTTTGCTGTTGGGACTTATAAAGAGATGATTCCATCAGCAGATGTTGTTATTAATTTAACTCCTGATAAACAACACACATCGGTTGTAAATGCAGTAATGCCATTGATGAAAAAAAATGCTACTTTATCCTATTCTCATGGTTTTAATATTGTGGAAGAAGGAATGCAAATTCGTAAAGATATTACTGTAATAATGGTTGCTCCTAAGTCGCCTGGTTCTGAAGTTAGAGAAGAATACAAGCGCGGATTTGGAGTTCCAACATTAATTGCTGTACATCCAGAAAATGACCATCAAGGAAAAGGTTTTATTCAAGCAAAAGCTTATGCTGTTGCTACTGGTGGAGACAAAGCAGGAGTTTTAGATTCTTCTTTTGTTGCTGAAGTAAAATCTGATTTAATGGGTGAGCAAACTATCTTATGTGGTTTGTTACAAACAGGATCAATTTTGAGTTTTGATAAAATGGTTGAAAAAGGAATTGAACCTGCCTATGCATCAAAATTAATACAGTATGGTTGGGAAACAATTACCGAAGCGTTAAAGCATGGAGGTGTTACCAATATGATGGATCGTTTATCAAATCCTGCAAAAATTGAAGCTTATAAATTAGCCGAAGAATTAAAAGATATTATGCGTCCGCTATTCCAAAAACATCAAGATGATATTATCTCTGGTGAATTTTCTAGTACGATGATGGAAGATTGGGCAAATGATGATAAAAACCTATTGACATGGAGAGCTGAAACTGGTGAAACTTCCTTTGAAAAAACAGCAGCTACAAATAAAGATATTTCTGAACAAGAGTATTTTGATAATGGTGTTTTATTAGTTGCTTTTGTAAAATCA
>DAOUQH010000125.1 GCA_030625645.1 Flavobacteriia bacterium
AAAGGATCAAATGATGAGCTTCAGAAGGCTTTGGTGGAAGTCAGTGAATTACAGGATCAACTAAAACTGGAGAACATTTATCTGCAACAAGAGATAAAGTTGACCCACAACTTTGATGAAATCATTAGCCAAAGCAAAAAATTTAAAAAAGCGGGTTTCATCTTATTTTACCAAAAAACATGAAAATGGTAAAACCAAAGTATTAGTAAAAAAAATTACTACAATTAAGCATATAGTAGTTGAAACCGAAACAGATGCCTTGTTACTAGAAAATAATCTGATAAAGAAATACCAGCCCAGATATAATGTATTATTGAAAGATGACAAAACTTACCCTTGGATATGTATCAAAAATGAACCTTTTTCAAGAATTTTCTTAACACGAAATATAATAAAAGATGGCTCAGAATATTTTGGCCCATATACTTCAATACGAACTGCAAGAGCGTTATTATCCTTGATTAAAGAGTTATATCCTTTGCGCACCTGTGCATATAATTTATCAAAAAAAAATATAGCTGAAGGTAAACATAAACTTTGCTTAGAGTATCATATAAAAAACTGTGAGGGTGCATGTGAAGGCTTACAAACCCAAGAAGATTACAATAATGATATTAAAGAGATTAGGAATATAATAAAAGGGAGTTTTAAAACTTCACTACAAAAATTCCAAGATATCATGTTAGGTTTTGCAAATAAAACTGAGTTTGAAGAGGCACAAAAGATAAAAGAAAAATTAGAGTTATTACAAAATTATCAATCAAAATCTACGGTTGTTAATCCTTCAATAAACAATGTAGATGTCTTTTCAATTATTTCAGATGAAAGCTATGCCTATGTCAATTTCTTTAAAATTGCTAATGGAGCTATAATTCAATCACATACAACCGAATTTAAAAAGAGACTCGACGAAGAGGATAAAGAAATATTAGAACTAGCAATTGTTGAAATAATGCAAAAATTTAACTCCTTTTCAAAAGAAGTTTACGTACCGTTTAAAGTGGATCTTGGAGAAGAAATTAAAGTCACTATACCAAAAGTAGGCGATAAAAAACGTATAGTTGAACTTTCGCAAAGAAATGCTAAATACTTTCGCATGGACCGGTTTAAACAGATACAAATCATTGATCCTGATAGACATGTAAATAGAATCATGAAACAAATGAAAAATGATTTGCGATTAACTACAGAGCCTAGGTATATTGAATGTTTTGATAATTCGAATATTCAAGGAACTAATCCTGTTGCAGCATGTGTTGTTTTTAAAAATGGAAAACCTAGCAAAAAGGATTATCGCCATTTTAATATTAAAACAGTTATTGGTCCAGATGATTATGCATCGATGGAAGAAGTTGTTCATAGGCGATATAAAAGATTACTGGAGGAAGGTAGAGATTTACCTCAATTAATCATTATTGATGGAGGGAAAGGACAGCTAGGATCAGCATTAAAAAGTCTTGATCTTTTAGGTTTACGTGGTAAAATAGCCATTATTGGAATAGCAAAGAGATTAGAAGAAATTTATTACCCTGGAGATTCTATTCCGTTATATCTCGATAAAAAATCTGAAACGTTAAAAATTGTACAACAATTACGTAATGAAGCACATCGTTTCGGAATTACGCATCATAGAAATAAACGAAGTAAAAATGCAATTGATTCTGAATTATCAAACATCACAGGAATTGGAAAAAAAACAATACTAACCTTATTAAAAAAATACAAATCGGTAGCAAGAATAAAAGCAGCAAATATTGAAGATTTAAAACAGCTTATTGGTAATGATAAAGCATTAAAAATTGGTGATTATTTTAGTAATAAAGACTAAATTTGCAAAAATAATTCTATGAAAAAAAACCTTATATTTTTACTAACTATTTTTAGTATAAGTTTTTCCTATGCGCAACATAAAGACATACCAAAAACAGAATATAAAGTAGGTTTAGTGCTTAGTGGTGGTGGTGCAAAAGGATTTTCGCATGTTGGGGTTTTAAAAGTTTTGGAAAAAGCCGGTGTACGAATTGATTATATTGGAGGTACAAGTATGGGGTCAATAGTTGGTGGTTTATATGCTTCGGGCTATAGTGCCTCTGAATTGGATTCAATTCTAAAAGTATATGATTTTAGTGAATTAATTCAAGATAAATTACCAAGAAATTCAAAGTCATTTTATCAAAAAGAAAAGGGCGAAAAATATGCTGTTTCCTTACCTGTTTTTAAAAAGAAAATTGGTTTTCCTTCTGCAATTTCAAAAGGTCAAAATGTATTTAATTTATTTACTAAATTAACCAGACATGTTCATGAAATTAATGATTTTAGCAAATTACCCATTCCTTTTTATTGTGTTGGAACAGACTTGGAAACTGGAGAAGAAGTTATACTAGATAAAGGCTTTTTACCCGAAGCAA
The DNA here is from genome assembly GCA_030625645.1 of Flavobacteriia bacterium. Taxonomy (GTDB): domain Bacteria; phylum Bacteroidota; class Bacteroidia; order Flavobacteriales; family Flavobacteriaceae; genus Namhaeicola. Next base: position 2,409 of record DAOUQH010000125.1, read on the forward strand.
TTCGCGCAAGCGGTTCATTTCCAACATTATTGTCGCCAGTTAACATTGATGGCCGAATCATTGTTGATGGTGGAATAGTAAAGAATTATCCTGTTGATATTATGAATGAAAAGGATATAGATATTATTATAGGAGTAGATGTTCAAGGAGGACTGCATAAAGGGAGAGACCTTACCTCTGCACCTGAAATATTAATGCAAATAGCTGGATTTCAAATGTATCAAGATTTGGAAGATAAAATAGAAATGACAGATGTCTACATAAAACCTGACATGACAAAGTATAATGATTTTTCATTTGATAAAGAAAAAGAAATTATTAAAAAAGGTGAAGAAGCTGCACTAGAGTTTTATGATCAATTTGTTGAAATTGGAAAAAAACAATTGTACAAAAAGCATCATGGAAGCATAAATACCTTTGATGAAAAAGCAAATGTTATTATAAAGGATATTAAAATAAAAGGAAATAATCATTATACCGAAGCTTATATAATTGATAAACTAAAACTAAAAGGTATTAAAAGTATTAGTTATGATAAATTTATTGACGGTATAAATACTTTGGATGCAACAGAAAATTTTCAAAGTATTAAATTCAAATTTATAAATGTTGATGGAGGTACAAAAATTGAAATTGATGTTATTGAGAGCAGAATATCAACATATATTAAATTTAGCGCACATTATGATAATTTATATAAAACTGGAGTGTTAGTAAACTTTACTAAAAAACACAGTTTCTTTGATAATGATTATTTGTCTTTTGATCTTGTGGTTGGTGATTTTTTAAGATATGATTTTGATTATTTTATTGAAAATGGTAAAATTTGGAGTTTTGGAATTAACTCAAATTATAATACATTTGAAAGGAGCATGGTAGTAGAGCCTATACCAGAACTTTTGAAGGATGAAGATAAAGGAATAACAAAAATGCCCTTAACTTATAGAGACTGGACTCAACAAATATATTTTCAAACAAGGTTTAAAGAAAAGTTAGCTTTTAGAATTGGAGCAGAATATAAATATTTAAAAGTTTTTAGTAAAGAGATTATTGATAATATAGATCAAAATTTATACTATGACAAGAGTAGTTATTTTAATATTTTTTCAAGACTAGTTTATGAAAATTATGATAACCCAAATTTTCCAAAAACGGGTTTTTATATTAATTCTACTTATAAATTGTGGCTGTTATCAAATAACATCAAAGAAAGCTCTAATTCATTTTCCCAACTATACGGCACCATAGGTTATGCATATACTGTATTTGATAAGCTTACAGGTCAGGTTATGTCTGAGGCAGGAACAACTATAGGGTCTAATGGCAATAAAGTACATGATTATCGTTTAGGAGGAAATAATAAAAATTATATTAGTAATTTTTATCCAATGTATGGGTTTGATATAGGTGAGCTACACGGTGAGAAGTTTCTAAGAACAGCTTTTATTTTAAGGTATGAATTGTTTAGAAATAATTATATCTCAGGAATAGTTAACTATTCACGTGTTTCTGATAATATTTGGAATAGTGGAAATCTATTTGAAGATACAAACTCAGGCTATGGTGTAGGTTATGGTATTGATACATTTATTGGTCCAATTGAGTTAAATTATTCATGGTCACCAAATACAGATAAGAATTATCTATACTTCAATTTAGGCTTTTGGTTTTAATTAAAAGGGCTGCCAAAAGGCAGCCCAAACTTAATACTCAAAATATGCAGAAATGCTCCCATTTCTGTATTTTGTATAAACTTTTATTTGACTAAATTTCAATAATTTCTTTTTTAGTAAAGCGTAACTTAATTCTATATTGAATAAAGAACATAACCGGCACAATAATTAAAGTTAAGAAAGTTGCAAAAGTCAATCCAAATATTACAGTTTTAGCCAAAGGCCCCCAAAACATCACATTTTCACCACCAATATAAAAATGAGAATCAAACTCTGTAAATAAAGTGATAAAATTGATATTGATACCATATGCCAATGGCACTAAACCTAATATAGTAGTTATTGCAGTTAACAAAACAGGGCGTAATCTTGTTTTTCCACCTTCAATAATACTTTGTAAAATGAGATTTTTTGAAAGTACTTGATCGTCACTTAATTTTAACTCTTCTCTTTTTCTTTCAATAAGTAATTCGGTGTAGTCAATTAAAACAATGGCATTATTAACAACAATTCCTGCCAAAGAAATAATCCCAAGCATGGTCATTAATACAATAAACTCCATTCTAAAAATAATCAATCCCAATAAAACTCCAACCAAACTTAAGATAACGGAAAGCGATATTATAATTGGAGTTGTGGTTGAGTTAAATTGCCCAACCAAAATTAAAAATATTACAATAACAGCAATTAAAAGCGCCTTACTTAAAAATGCCATTTGTTTTGCTTGTTCTTCTTGCTCACCTGTAAACGAAAAAGTTATACCATTGGGAACTTTATAATTTTGTAATATTTTTTTTGTTTTTTGAACTACTTCATCAGCATTATATCCTTCCAAAATATTTGAATAGATACTAACTACTCTATTTAGATCTTTACGTTTAACTGCACTAAACGTCGAGCCTTTTTTAGATTTTGCAATAGCAGAAATAGGAACTTGTTTGATTTTTCCTGTTGTTTGATCTCTAAAAGTGATTTTTTGATTCAATAAATCAGATTCTTTATGTCTATATTTTTCTGATAATCTAATATTTATAGGGTGATTATCTTCGCCATCTTTAAAAGTGGAAATTTCTTTACCAAATAAAGCTGTACGCATTATATCGGCTATTTGACCTGTAGAAACATTAAGTCTTCTTGCTTTTTGTCTATCGACCAATATTTTTAATTCGGGTTTACCTTGCTCCACATCAATCTTTAATTCTTCTACTCCAGGTATATTTTTTTGCTTTAAATATTTTTTCATATTTTCGACAGCAAACATTATTTCCTCATAATCATCACCTGCAATTTCGATATTTAAAGGAGGTCCTGCGGGTGGCCCATTTTTATTTTTATCTACTACAATATTTACACCTGGAACACCTTTTAAAATATTTCGTAAATCTGTCATTACATCTGACGTGTTAACACCTCTTCTATCTTGAAATTCTACAAAGTCTAAAGTAATTCTTGATTTATTTGGTGTTTTACCTTGATCTCCCAAATTTGGATCACCTGCACCTTCACCAACTTGTGCAATAACAGACTTTACCAAGAAATTTTTACCATTATCTTCATACTGTTTTAAATAATCTGAAACTTTATTCTCTAAATTTTTAGTGACATTATTTGTTTTTTCAATATCGGTTCCAATAGGTAATTCAACATATACATATACTTGCTCAGGTAGGTTTTCAGGAAAGAAAAGTATTTTTGGAGGAAAAACGCTTAATAAAAATACCGAAAAAACTAATAATCCAATAGTTCCAAAGAAAAATATATATACATTTTTTCCACGTAAAGCCAAACTTAAAAAGTTTTCATACCCTTTTTCCATCCATGGTAGAGCAGCCTCTTGAAACCATTTTGTACCAGGAATAAATACTTTTAAATTAACTATTGTAAAAATTGATAATGCAAGTGCAATATTACCTACGGCAATAACAATTTTGTTATGAGAAGAAATTCCTCCGACAAGGAAAACAATAGCAATAATTAGATAAAGAAGAGATCGTTTATATACTTTTTTTGCTACTACTGTCTCTTCATTTACTTTCATATAAAGAGATGTAAGAACCGGATTAATTACCAAAGCAACAAAAAGAGAAGAACTCAAAACCATAATTAATGTAATGGGGAAATATTTCATAAATTCACCCATCATACCTGGCCAAAAAGCCAAG
>DAOUQH010000104.1 GCA_030625645.1 Flavobacteriia bacterium
CCAGGCGTGTTGCTTCTCCGGCAAATACTTGTTGACCAACCATCCCATCGTCAGTCAAGTTCATGGCAAATTTTAACATTTTTATAGATGTTGGTGATTTTGCTAATATTTCTTGTGCCCATTCATAAGCTGTATTCTCTAATTCATCATGTGGTATCACAGCATTTACCATTCCCATATCAAAAGCTTCTTGAGCCGAATAATCCCTTCCTAAAAAGAAGATCTCACGTGCTTTTTTTTGTCCAACCATTTTTGCCAAGTATGCTGACCCATATCCGCCGTCAAAACTAGTAACATCTGCATCAGTTTGTTTAAAAATTGCATGCTCCTTACTAGCCAAAGTAATATCACAAACTACATGCAAACTATGTCCGCCACCAACAGCCCAACCAGGCACAACAGCAATTACAGCTTTTGGCATAAATCGAATTAATCTTTGAACTTCTAGTATATTTAATCTATGATAACCATCTTCACCAACATACCCTTGGTGTCCTCTAGCTTTCTGATCTCCCCCACTGCAAAAAGAATATACGCCATCTTTTGAAGATGGTCCTTCTGCAGAAAGTAAAACTACTCCGATATTTACATCTTCTTGAGCATCGTAAAAGGCATCATACAGCTCTTTTGTCGTTTTAGGTCTGAAAGCATTTCGTATATCTGGACGGTTAAATGCTATTCTTGCAACTCCGTTACACTTTTTATAGGTAATATCTTCAAATTCTTTTACGGTTTTCCAAACTGGTTTCTTCATTTTTTTATCTTTACAAAATATTTATTTTATTTTTCCGTTTTAAATATTTAATTGTGTAGCGAAATTAACAATTTTTCTAAATAAAGCATATTTAAAACTAATTAACTATCTGAAACCTCATCTCAAATGAAAAAATTAACATTGTTATTCCTTTTTATATCAACATTTGTATTTTCACAAGACAATATTATATTTAAAAAATTTAATTCCTCTTTATTAAATACCGAACGAATTTTAAAAATTTATTTACCTGCATCTTATGAAGAAAATAAGGATCATACATATCCAGTAGCGGTTATTTTTGATGCTGAATACCTATTTGATGTTTATGTAGCCAATTCAAAAGTATTTGCTTCTATGGATGAAGCTCCAGAACAAATCATTGTTGGAATATTTCAAAATCAGAATAAAGAACGCTTTACAGATTGTGATTTTAGCATAGATACAAGCTTACCAAATGAAGATAGTACTAAATTTTATGGGTTTATAAGAGATGAATTACTACCATACGTTGATGACAACTACAGAACATCTTTATTTAAAACAATAGTAGGCAATACATTAACTGCTAACTTTAGCAATTATTTTTTTCTAGATAAATATTCTGTTTTTAATGCCTATGTTAATTTGAATCCGAGTTACGCAGATGCAATGGCTGAAAAACTAGAAGCAAAAACACAAAATCTAACAGATAATACTTTCTATTATGCATGCTCTGGTAGTTACAATTCAGAAAAAAGAAGAACAGCAATCAACAATGTTAATAATCTATTAAAATTGTCTGAAATTGAAGCATTTCACTATAAGTTTGACAATTTTAAAAATACAAGTAAAACCGCATCACTAGGGCAAGGTATAGCTAGTTCTTTAGGTTATATTTTTGAGATGTACGGAGCAATTACAAAAGAAGAATTTGATGCACAAATCGCCGAACTTTCACCTCCGGAAGCTATTGCGTATTTAGAAAAAAAATATGTAGAAATAGAATATTTATTTGGTTCGAATAAAAAAATTAGAGAGCATGATATATATAGGGTGGAATCCTTAATTATTGATAAGGATAATGGTGATTATCTAGAAGAGTTTGGAAAAATGATTAATCGTCTGTATCCAGATTCCCCTCTAGGAGATTATTATATTGGCTTATATTATGAAACGGGCTATGACTATAAAAAAGCTTTAAAGTATTATAAAAATGGTTATTCAAAAGTTGATTCAGGTAATGAAAATGCCGATGCATATTATGAAAATATAGAACGTGTTTTAGATAAACGTCGTGCACAAAAACTAGGTTTTCCTGTTGGAGAAGATGTAGAAGAAGATAAAGAGGAGATTGAATCAGATGATAAAAATTAAAATCTGAATCTTAAGATTTTTAATCTAATAATAAAAGTATACTTTTGTTTCCTAATTATAATTAATGTAGGCAACATGAAAAATCTATTACTTTTTTTATTTCTTTTTAGTGCATTTAATATATCTGCACAACAATACAAATTCACTCCTGTAATCGATCTTAATGCATCTAGCGTAAAAAGTCAAGGAAATACAGGTACTTGCTGGAGCTTTTCATCCTCTTCATTTATAGAATCAGAAATCGAACGTATTTCAGGAAAAAAAATCGATATTTCTGAAATGTATTCTGTTAGAACCACATACGATGATAAAACATGGAATTATGTTATGCGACAAGGGAAATCTCAATTTAGCGAAGGTGGATTAGCTCATGACGTAATGAACGCTATTAGAAAAAATGGACTTGTACCTGAAGAAGCTTTTACGGGGTTATTTGGAAAAAAAATAGCTTATAATCATTCAAAAATAATACCTGAGTTAAAATCTATTTTAGATAAATTTATCGCAAAAGACAGTACCATTGCAGAATGGAAAACGTCCAGCACCTTAATTCTAGACAAACAAATTGGTACATATCTAGAAACTTTCACTTATCAGAATAAAACTTACACTCCGATGGAGTTTTTAGAAATGACTAAGCTAAATCCAAATGATTATATCACTTTAACTACTTTTACTCACATACCTTACTACTCTGAATTTATTTTAGATATACCAGATAATTTTTCTTACGGCTCATTTTACAACTTACCTTTACATGATTATATAGATGTTTTGGATTCTGCATTAGAAAATGGATATACTATTGAGCTAGATATCGATGTGTCTGAATCAACTTTTTCTCAAAAAACTGGAGTTGCTATTATTCCTAAAAATAATAAAAATAATAAAAAAGGGTTAACTGAGATTATTGAAGAATTGGTTATTACTCCTGATTTTCGTCAAACTGAATTTGAAAATTATAACACCACAGACGATCATTTAATGCATATTACAGGAATTGTAAAAGATCAAAAAGGTAATAAATATTATAAAGTAAAAAACTCATGGGGCACAAACCAAGCCAATGGAGGTTATGTGTATATCTCAAAAGCTTACATGCAATTAAAGTCGATTTCTATTATGATTCATAAAAATGCTGTACCAAAAAAATATAAAGAAAATTTAAAGTTGTAAGCTTCCAATTCAAATTTTAATCATAAAAAAAGCTCCATAACTGGAGCTTTTTTATTAATTCTTTGTTACTAACTACAAAGTTTTACGATAGTGTTTTGCAAGTAGGTAATAAAAAGCTATTCTTCGTTTTTGAGGATTAGATTTTCCCATATCGTTACAAACTTTCTCAATAGCTTCATCAAGATTATCACTATCCGTTAATCCTAATTTACCTTTTAAAAACTTTTCTTTAATAGTTTCTCTTTCAGTATCATCACCACAGGCAACTAGAGAAGCATCATCAGATAAAAGTGCTACACCCAAGTGTTTTGCAACAGCATCTAATAAACTAGCATCTGCATCAATACCTAGTTTTTCTTTTAATTGTAATACACTTAAGCGAAGTTGTTCTTCTTTACTCATAATTTAAAATTTAATTTGATTATTATTGATTTATGACACAAATATAAGAAAAAACCATCTTTAAATCAAATAAGAGTCTACCTCAATGCTGAAAAATATTTCTTCAAAATCTGATCATTTACAGTAGAGGGTGTAAAAATCTCTAACAGTTTAGGGCTATCTGATTTTTTATAAAAAGTTAATAATTTATCAGTCAAGTCATCCTCATTATTTACTGAAAAATATTCAAAATCATACATTTTACATAAATGTGATGCATCCAAGTTATGAGGAGTTTCAAAATAATCTAATGCATTTGTGGTTTGAGGCCCAGGAATAAATCTAAAAATTCCACCTCCTGAATTATTAATTATAATAATTCTATAATCACTTTTAATATATTTATTCCACAAAGCATTACTATCATAAATAAAGCTGATATCACCTGTAATAAAAATCGTTTGTCTATCTTGAATATAGGCAGCGCCAACAGCTGTAGATGTACTTCCATCAATACCACTTGTACCACGGTTACAAAATATTTGAAATGATGATTTTAAATTGAATAATTGTGTATAACGAATTATTGAACTATTAGACAACTGCAATTGAATTTTATCTGGTAAACTTCGTAAAATAAGATCAAACACTTTAAGATCTGAAAAAGGAGCTTCCCTCAAAAATTTATCATGTTTTTCTTGTCTAAAGGCCTTGATTTGTAAATACTTTTTCTGATAATCTGTTTCTTTACTTATTGTTAAAAAGAAAAATTGGCTAAAAAATAATTGTGGTGAAACTTTAAAATGATGATTCAAACAATGATAAGTATCTGGTGCGTTTATTTTATCAATATGCCAATGGTGTTTAGGCTGAAATTTCCTTAAAAACTGTTTTATTTTTTTAGAAACAACCATACCACCAAGCGTTAATAAAACATCGGGTTGTAGATTCTTTAATTCAACATCATCCAACGATGATATTAATTGATCTATGCTATTGATAAAATTATCATGATAAACATTTGAAGTAGTCTCTGTTAAAACCAAAACAGAAGGGTCTTTAATAATATGATTGAGCTGAGTTTGCAGCATCTTATCAGGGTAGTTTACTCCAATTAAAACAATCTTTTTATAAGAGTTATTCCAAATTGTCTCAAACTTTTGAAGTTCTTCAACTTCTAGAGGGATTTCATCCAACAAACTATTCTCAATATTGTTTTTTTTCTTCTCTATTTTAATATCAAAATCATAAAGTTTGCTAACTGTTTCATACAAAGGTTCATCAAACGGTATATTTATGTGTAATGGACCTTGTAAACTATCTGCAACTTCAAATACTTTTTTTAACAATTCATTATTTTCCTGTAAATCCTCAATATTTTCATTCAAATTCGCACTAAAATGAATATGATTCTTAAACACATTTTCTTGTCTTATGGTTTGTCCGTCACCAATATCAATTAAATGTTTTGGACGATCTGCAGAGATAATAATTAGTGGTATTTTACTGTAAAAAGCTTCTGCTATAGCGGGATAATAATTCAATAAAGCAGAACCAGAACTACATAAAAGCACAACTGGTTTTTGAGTTTGCTGTGCAATACCCAAAGCAAAAAAAGCTGCACTTCGCTCATCTACAACACTTAAAGCGTTAATTTTTGAATGATTGACAAAAGCAATAGTTAGAGGTGCATTTCGAGAACCAGGTGATATTACAACATTTTCAACTTCATTGGCAACACAATGTTGTAAAACCAATTGAGCAAGTACTTTTTTAGGGTATTGTGTCATAAATTTATTTCAATAATTTATTACAAAAATAGGGATGATTAATCAATTTTAAAATTAATAAATAAACCATAATATTTTAATTTATCACTTTCTTCATCACCTCACTTTTTGCAACAGTTTCTTTCCATTCATTTTCAGGGTTACTATCCCTTGTAATTCCTCCTCCAATATATAGAATAGCTTTCTGATTTTTTATCTGTATACATCTAAGGTTTACATATAAATTTGTATTATTAGCTATATTGATTTCTCCCAAAAAACCAGAATAAAACTCTCGGTTATAATTTTCATTTTCCATAATAAAATCTTTGGCTTTTTCTTTTGGTAAACCACAAATTGCCGGAGTTGGATGAAGCTTATTGATAAGGTGTTCTAATCTAATTTTTGATGTTAGTTCTCCTGTAATTTTTGTACAAATATGTAATAAATTTCCTGCTCTCTTAGTAAAAGTATCTCCTATTTCAGGATTCATATCTTTAATTTGAGAATAAATGAAATTGGCTACAATTTGCTGTTCTTCCTTTTCTTTTTCTCCCCAATGCACATTAATTGTCTCGGTATAAACCTGTGTACCGGCTAGTGCCATTGTTTGAAATTTATTATTATTCACATTTATTAGAGTCTCGGGTGTAGCGCCAAGCCATAAACCTACTTTTGGGTGATACCAAACATAGGTAAATGCTAAAGGATAATTTGAAACTAATCTTTGAAATACCTTTGAAATGTGAATTCCTTCTATATTTATTTCTTCTTTTCTAGATAAAACAATCTTTACTGCACTACCAGATTCTATAAAATTAATTCCATTTTGTACAAGTTCTATATGTTTCTCTCTTTCCTTTTCAGAAATATTAAACTTTGATAAGTTATTATTTTTCATCTCAAAGTTTAAGTCTTTTGGAATTTCTGCTTGTGAAACTTCACAATCATCCAATGGAAATAAAACTGCTGATTCATTATTATCAAAAGGAGCCAAAACAAAACCCAATTGAGAAAAATTTTCTAAAAAAATTAATTGATCATCATTTTGAAAAAAAGCTGTAACAAATTTGTCATTTGGCTTTCGAAAAGCAACAAAAGGCATTCTTTGCAACAACGAAGCTTCTAGCTTCTCAATTATAGTAGAAAACATCATTAATTTAATTATTTTTTGGTAAAATAATATTGGTGAGTTTACAAAGTGAAATCAATTTACCTTCTTCATCAACAATTTTAATTTCCCACAAATGTGTAGTTTTGCCTTTATGAATTATTTTGGCAGTAGCCGTAACAATTCCATCTTTTTTACTTTTTAAATGATTTGCTGAAATTTCAATTCCGCGCACATCAAACTTATCTTTATCTATAAATAAATGTGATGCCGTACTGCCAACACTTTCTGCTAAAGCAACAGAAGCTCCTCCGTGAAGCAAACCCATTGGTTGATGCACTCTTTTATTTACAGGCATAGTAGCCTCTAAAAAATCATCTCCAACATTAGTGTACTGAATCTCAAGAGTTTCCATCATTGTATTTTTAGAAACTGTATTTAATATATTTAAAATTTGCTCTTTATCCATTTTGGTATTGAATTTGTTAGGTAAATGTAATAATTTTCAGTTTATACTGATTCATTTTAGTATTAAATAGTAATTTTGCAGTCAAATTTGAAAAAATAGATTATGGTTTATAAAATTAGAGTAATATTAGATGTTGAAGAAAATGTTATTAGAGATATTGCAATTAACAAAACCGATACATTAGAAGAATTACATAATATAATTACCAATACATTTGGTCATGACGGAAGTGAAATGGCTTCTTTCTATTTGGCAGATGATGAATGGAATCAAGGGGAAGAATTCCCTTTATTTGATATGAGTGAAATTCCTGGTGAAGTTACTCAAATGAGCGAAATTGCCATAGCAGATGTTTTATCAAATAATAATGATAAACTAATCTATATCTATGATTTTTTAAATATGTGGACTTTCTTTGTTGAATTAATGGAAATTAATGAAGAAGAACCAACAAGCTATTTACCCAAATTACTTTTTTCTTTGGGAAATACGCCGAACAATGCTCCTGAAATGAATTTTGAAAGTGATAAGATTGATGATCTTGATGATGAAGATGATGACGAATTTGATTTTAATGAATTTGGTGATGAATGGAACTAATAAAATTTTTCAATTACTTAATTATATATGTATTAACACTCTCGTAATTACGTACTACAAAATCAAATACCACTTGTAAAATTTCTCCCATATTTTTACAGTTTTTAAATTTCTTATCGTGAGTAAAATCAATCAAATCTTTTTTTAGTTGCTCTACATTTTTAGGTGTCGAAATTTGATCATTTTTCATACAAAGCATTAATGATTCTATCCTTTTATGCGAACTTCTCAAACGTTTTGCTAAAGCAGATCTTTCTTCTTTTTTATACTGTTCAATAGACTCATCCTTTAAACTTTCTTGAACCATTTTTACAAAAGCAAG
>DAOUQH010000071.1 GCA_030625645.1 Flavobacteriia bacterium
AGAAGAATAAATAAGATTTATATGCAATATTCAGGAGTATTAAGAAAAATGATTACAGAAAATACTTCTCCTGTTCAATATTATTTGGATATGAGAGAGGATTTTTTAAATATAAATCAGTTATTAGATAAAAATGTTGAAATTGTTTTTAAAGAATATCAGTGTTTAAGTTGTGGTGCAAATAAAAAAATATTCCGACAAGGATTTTGTTATGATTGTTTTTATAAAATGCCACAGGCTGGAGATTGGATTATGAAACCTGAATTGAGTACTGCTCATTTAGATATTGAAGATCGCGATTTAGAATTCGAAAAAAAAATGCAATTAAAACCACATGTAGTTTATCTTGCAAATTCTAGCAATGTAAAAGTAGGGGTAACTAGAAAATCTCAAATTCCAACACGTTGGATTGATCAGGGAGCACATGAAGCTATTGAAATTGTAGAAGTACCAAATCGATATCTCGCTGGTATAACCGAAGTTGCTTTAAAACAGTATATTTCTGATAAAACAAACTGGCGAAAAATGTTAACCAACAATGTAGTAGATCTAGATTTAAAAGAAGAACGAGATAAATTGATGTCCTATATACCTGAAGAAGCAAAGCAATACTTTTTAGAAAATAATAATGAAACCGAAATAGAATTTCCTGTTAATCAATATCCGCAAAAAATTAAAAGTCTTAATTTGGATAAAACCCCAAATTATACAGGTAAGTTGAAAGGAATTAAAGGTCAGTATTTAATCTTTGAAGATGGTATAGTTTTTAATGTACGTAATTGGGAAGGCTATGTTTGTGATATAAAAATCACACCTTAAAAATAATATTTACCCACTCATTGATTTTATAATTTACAGTATTTTTTTACCCTAAAATCATTCCTGCGATAGTTGCAGAGAATAAAGAAGCTAAAGAACCTCCTAGAAGTGCTTTCATCCCAAACTCAGATAAAGTTTTTCGTTGACCTGGTGCTAATGATCCAATTCCACCAATTTGAATTCCGATGGAAGCAAAGTTAGCAAAACCACAAAGCATATAGGTAGCCATAATCACCGACTTATTATAAGTAAAATGTAGAGGATTTGCCATATTCTTTAATTCGGCTAATTGAATGTATCCTACAAATTCACTTGCAGCAAGTTTGATTCCCAGTAATTGTCCCATCATCATAATATCTTCTTTTGCAACTCCAATTAACCACATCAATGGAGCGAATATTGAGCCGAGAATGGTTTCTAAAGAAAATTGCTCGTACATGGTGTGATCTGCTACCCATTGGTTGAGATTAGTCCAATCCCCAATTTTACCAAGAATTCCATTTAACATAGCAATAAGAGCTACAAAAACCAAAAGCATTGCGCCTACATTTACAGCTAATTTAAGCCCTTCGGTAGTACCATTAGCGATGGCATCCAGAATATTAGAGCCAGCTTTATCTTTGGTAACTTCTATATCACTATTAAAAGCTTCGGTTTGTGGGTAAAGTATTTTCGAAATAACAATTGCTCCTGGTGCTGCCATTACGGATGCTGCTAAAAGGTGTTTTGCATAAACCAATCGTAATGCAGGGTCATCACCTCCTAAAAATCCTATATAGGCTGCTAAAACCCCTCCGGCAACTGTTGCCATTCCTCCAATCATAACCAATAAGATTTCTGATTTATTCATCTTTTCCAAGTATGCTTTAATCATTAATGGAGATTCGGTTTGACCTAAAAAAATATTTCCGGCAACGGATAAACTTTCAGCACCTGAAATATGCATAAGCTTGGTTAAAACCCAGGCCATTCCCTTTACAATTACTTGAATAACTCCTAGATAAAACAATAGAGAAGTTAATGCAGAAAAGAAAATTATGGTAGGTAATATTTGAAAAACAAAGATAAATCCATAAGATTCAATATTCATTAATCCACCAAATAAAAATTCGCTACCAGCTCTTGTATAATCTAATATTGAAATAAAAATATTACCTACAAATTCAAAAATAGATCTTACAAAAGGAACTTTTAAGACTCCGATTGCCAATATAAGTTGCGCAGATAAACCAATTCCAACAGTTTTCCAGTCAATTTTTTTACGATTAGAACTAAAAAGATATGCAATGAGCAATAAAACTACCATTCCTAATACACCTCTCCATAAAGAAGTTATACTAAAACCTTGATTAGGTATGATTTGTTGTACTGTTTCTTGGGCTTGGCTACTAAATGAGCTAAATAGTGCGAGGGCAATTAGTAAATATTTTTGCATGTAGTTGAATTATTATTTTTCTCGTTTTGATATTTCATCTCTTATTTTAGCTGCTAACTCATAATCTTCATCAGCAACAGCTTTTTCTAGATCTTTTTTTAGTTGCTCGGTATTAGCACTTTTAAATGAAATAGGTTTTTCTTCGCTTTCTTCACTTTCTTCACTTTCTTCCTTTTCAAGGTCGGAAACTAAATCTTCCATCTTAAATTTTGATTGTTCCAGTTTTGATTTGTCTTTGATTTTTAAAATAATACCAGCTTTATCTAGAATATTCTCAAAAGTATAAATTGGAGCATTAAAGCGAATAGCCAAAGCAATAGCATCAGAAGTCCTTGCATCGATAATTTCTTCAACATTGTCATATTCGCATATTAAACTAGAATAAAAAACACCATCAACCAATTTATGAATAATCACCTGCTTTACAATAATGTTAAATCTATCGGCAAAAGTCTTAAAAAGATCGTGGGTTAAAGGTCTTGGTGGTTTTATTTCTTTTTCGAGCGCAATTGCAATAGATTGTGCCTCAAAAGCGCCAATAATTATTGGTAGAGTACGTTCGCCTTCAACTTCACTTAAAACCAAAGCATAAGCGCCGCTTTGCGTTTGACTATAAGAAATTCCTTTAATATTTAATTTAACTAAACTCAAGGTCGGTGTTTTTTTTGAATTACGAATTTATTAATAAAAAATCAAAAAGGCTATTAAAACTTTGGACTATTTGAAACCAAAAATTCTAACAGCCTTTTTGAGAGGCACAATTTACTAAAAAATTATATTTTGAAGTATATTCTTATTGATTAGCTTTAAATTCTTTTAATTTCTCAGTTAATCTTGGAACCACATCAAAAGCATCACCTACAATTCCGTAATCGGCAGCTTTGAAAAAAGGTGCTTCAGGATCTGTATTTATCACAACTTTCACTTTTGAAGAATTAACTCCGGCCAAATGTTGAATAGCACCTGAGATACCAATGGCAATATATAAATTAGAAGATACAGGCTTACCTGTTTGTCCTACATGCTCACTATGAGGTCTCCATCCAAGATCAGATACTGGTTTAGAACAAGCAGTTGCAGCTCCTAAAACATCAGCTAATTCTTCGATAATTCCCCAGTTTTCTCCGCTTTTTAAACCCCTACCTCCAGAAACAACGATATCAGCATCAGCAATACTAACTTTTCCTGTGGCTTTTTCTACAGATTTGAAAGTAACATTAAAATCATCATCTGATAGAGTAGGTGTAAAATCTTCTTCATTAGTATTAACAGAATTTTCTACTAATCCGAATGAATTTTTAGACAAACCGATAACTTTATTGCTTGTTTTGATTTCAGTATTATTAAATGCTTTTGATGAAAAAGCTTTTCGTTTGATTACAAACGGACTAATAGAACTTGGTAATTCAACAGCATTTGATGCATAACCTGCTTCTAAATTTACTGCTACAAGTGGAGCAAAGTAACTACCATTGCTGCTCGAATCAATAATTACAATATCAGCTCCTTCTTTTTCTGCTGCTTGTTTAACAACATCAGCATAAGCTTTTGCATTAAAATCTTTTAATTGATCGTTGCTAACTTTTAGTATTTTTTCAGCTCCGTAATTTGCTAATTCCGAAACATTATCAGCATTTATTGTTAACACAACCAAATTGGTTTGTGTCATTTCGGCTACTTTTTTTCCGTAAGAAGTAACTTCGAATGCATTTTTTTTGAATTTTCCTTCCGAGTTATCGGCAAAAACTAAAACAGACATATTTTTTATTTTTTACCCTGAAATAATTCAAGGTTTATTAATATTTTATTTTTTTATCCAGAACCAATGTTCAGGATTAATTTGATAGGATTCTTTTTTTAGATTACCTTGGCTTCGTTGTGTAATAAACTTATCAATTCATCTAAATTATCAGAATCCACCATTTTACAAGCTGATCTAGGTTCGGGTTTATCAAAGCTAATACTAGCTGTAGTCGTGTTTGTATCAATAGGTTCAACTACTTGTAAAGGTTTTTTTCGTGCCATCATAATACCACGCATATTTGGAATTCTAAGGTCTTTATCTTCCACCAAACCTTTTTGACCACCAATAATTAAAGGTAGCTCTGTGCTTACAACTTCTTTACCACCATCAATTTCGCGAGTAGCAGTAACCTGATTTTCTTCAACATCAATTCCTATGCAAGCATTTACAAAGTTGTAGTCTATAAGTGATGCAATCATTCCAGGTACCATTCCTCCATTATAATCAAGAGATTCTCTGCCTGCCAATACTAAATCATATCCGCCATTTTTAATTACTTCAGCTAATTGCTTGGCAACATAAAATCCATCAGTTGGTTCTGCATTTACTCTAATTGCATCATCAGCCCCAATTGCAAGTGCTTTTCTTAAAGTTGGTTCAGAACTTGCATCACCAACATTAACAACAGTTAAACTAGCACCTTGTTTTTCTTTAAACCACATTGCTCTTGTAAGTACAAATTCATCATGAGGGTTAATTACATATTGTACTCCGGTTGAGTCAAATTTAGAGTTATCATCTTTAAAATTAATTTTTGAAGTCGTGTCTGGAACATGACTTATACATACTAATATTTTCATTTTTATATACTTAAAAATTTAATTATTTAATTCTGAGCTACGAAGTTATGATATTTTTCTCAAAAATACTAAGCATGCATAACAAATTTATAAAATATTTTTATAAATTGAATCTAGCAGGAAAGTAATTTAAAAATTAAATTGAATGAATCAATTAAAATTAAGTAATTTTGCACCTCCTTAAAAAATCAAAATAAATGAAAGTTATTCAATTTAGAGAAGCTATAGCCGAGGCAATGAGCGAAGAGATGCGAAGAGATGAATCGGTATATTTGTTAGGTGAAGAAGTTGCCGAATATAATGGAGCTTACAAAGCATCAAAAGGTATGTTGGATGAATTTGGGCCGAAACGTGTTATTGATACACCAATTGCCGAATTAGGATTTTCGGGAATTGCAGTTGGTTCTGCAATGAATGGAAACAGGCCAATTGTTGAATATATGACTTTCAATTTTTCATTGGTTGGAATAGATCAAATTATTAATAATGCTGCAAAGATGCGTCAAATGTCTGGGGGTCAATTTAATATTCCTATAGTTTTTAGAGGTCCAACAGGTTCAGCGGGCCAATTGGGAGCAACACACTCTCAATCTTTTGAAAATTGGTATGCAAATACTCCGGGGTTAAAAGTGATTGTGCCTTCTAACCCGTATGATGCTAAAGGATTATTAAAAGCTGCAATTAGAGATGACGATCCTGTAATTTTTATGGAGTCTGAACAAATGTATGGTGATAAAGGTGAAGTTCCGGAAGGTGAATATATATTGCCAATTGGAGTTGCTGATATTAAAATTGAAGGAACAGATGTTACTGTAGTTTCTTTTGGTAAAATAATTAAAGAGGCTTATAAAGCAGCCGATATTTTAAAACAACAAGGAATTTTTGTTGAAGTTATTGATCTTAGAACGGTTAGACCTTTAGATTTTGAAACGATATTTAATTCAGTTAAAAAAACCAATCGATTAGTAGTTTTGGAAGAAGCATGGCCTTTTGCTAGTATTTCTAGTGAAATTGCTTTCCAGGTGCAAGAAAAAATATTTGATTATTTAGATGCTCCTGTTCAACGTATTACTACGGCAGATACACCTGCACCATTTTCACCAGTTTTATTAGAGGAATGGCTGCCAAATGCAAATGATGTTGTTGAAGCTGTTAAAAAAGTGATGTACGTTTCTTAAATTCAAATATTTACAAGATTTAATTATAAAATTAAAGCTGCCAATTATGGTGGCTTTTTTATATAATAAGAAGTGTCGATTAAAACCTTATTTATATTAATTATATTTGACCCATAAAACGTGAAGTTTTGATAATTATTAATTTATTTAGGGTATAAGTATGATAAAAAATGTCGTTGAAAATATATTCTTAGATTATGAGATTGAACCCGAATTTAGAATTCTTAAAATTCAAAATAAAGAAAATACGGTTCAAGAATATAAAAAGGATTGCTCCTCAAATATAATTCAAATTCATTTTGGTTTAAGAAATTCAGCAAAGCTGTTATTTAATCAAGGTAAATATGGTATTAATATTGATGAAAATAAATCATTATTACTCTATAATCCGCAAAAAGATTTACCAATTCAATTGGTTTTAGAGCCAAATAGCAAGGTTATTGTTTTGCTAATTTCTATTGAGATATTTCATTCTTTTTTTACACAAGAAGCAGGTTTAATTCATTTTTTGAATGATGATAATAAAGAGAAGAAATATTATTCTGATAAAGATTTAAGTCCAAATGAGATTATTGTGTTAAATCAGGTGTTTCATTATGGCTTGCATTCTTCTTTAGAAAAGCTTTATACTAAAGGTAAAGTTTTTGAGTTATTAAGTTTATATTTTCATAGAAATGAAGGAGATGATACACAAAACTGTCCGTTTTTAGACGATGAAAAAAATGTTGATAAAATCAAACTTGCAAAAGAAATTTTAATAAAGGATTTAACAGATCCTCCAACTTTAGCACAGTTGTCTGATGAAATAAATTTACCGATTCAGCATATAAAAGATGGATTTAAGCATATTTATGGAGAAACTGCTTTCACTTTTTTATTTAATTATAAAATGGAATATGCACGAAAGTTACTTTCTTCAAAAAAGTACAATGTTACTGAAACCAGCTTTGCTGTAGGTTATAGTGCTGCAAGTCATTTTATTGCAGCTTTTAAAAAGAAATATGGTGCAACGCCAAAAAAATATTTAAATAGTTTATAGTCTATATTATCAAAATAAGAAAGGTCAATTAAAACAAAATCAATAAATTTGCAAAAAAGTAAATTTTCCTTTCAAGAATATGAAAGGATTTTTTATTGAATAAATATGCTAAAAAAACTATCAATCATATTAGTACTACTTTTTTCATCGTCTGGATTATTTTCTCAGGTGAAGGTTGGTGGGTATGTGGTTGATGATAATAAAGAAGCTATACCATTTGCAAATGTAATTTTTAAAGGTTCTACCAAAGGAACAGTGACTGATGAAAATGGAAAATTTTATTTGCAATCGGATATATACTACAAACAGCTTGAGGTTTCTTTTATGGGATTTCAAACCGAAATAATTGATCTTAAAAGCAATAATTTTAATCTTACAATTACACTAAAAGAGGATTCAGGTACTTTGCAAGAAGTTCAATTATATTCCGGTAGGATAAAGAGTAAAGGGAATCCTGCAGTATCCATATTAAAAAAAATATGGGCTAAGAAAAGGCAAAACGGATTATATTTGTATGATAAATTTGAGTATGATAAATATGAAAAAATAGAATTCCAACTTAATAATGTAGATGAAAAACTTAAAAGCAGTCGTGTTTTTAATGGAATGAAATTTATATTTGACCAAATAGATACATCAGCAATTACAGGAAAATCATATCTTCCAATTTTCATCAATGAATCTGTTTATAATGTTTATGGAAAAAATACTATTCCGAAAAAATTAAACGAAAAATTAATTGCAAATAAAAACTCAGGATTTACTGATAATCAAGGGCTTATCACATTTATTAAGCAGCTTTATGTAGATTATGATATTTATGATAGTTATTTAAAATTCTTTGATAAAAGCTTTGCGAGTCCGCTTTCAAAATTAGGTCCGCAAGTTTATAATTATGTTTTAACCGATACGGCATATATTGATAACAAGCTGTGTTACAATATTTTATTTTATCCTCGCCGTAAAAACGAACTTACTTTTAAAGGAGATTTTTGGGTAAATGATACTACTTATGCTGTAAAAGAAATTCAGATGCATGCAACTAAGAGTGCTAATATAAACTGGGTAAAAGAGATTTATATTGAGCAGGAATTTGATGTAGTAAATGATAGTGTTTTTCTTTTGAAAAGAGATCATTTTATGAGTGACTTTTCACTCAATAAAAAAGATGAAACTAAAGGGGTTTATGGTAAGAGAACTACGCTTTACGATAATCATATTTTTAATTTAAAAAGACCTGATGAATTTTATAAATTAGATATTGAAGAGAAAGAAGATATATTTCATCGAGAAGAAGATTTTTGGGTTGAAAACAGACAGGAAAAATTAAGCAAAGATGAAGTAGGTATTTATGAAATGCTAGATACACTTCAAACTGTAAGACGTTTTAAAGAATTAACTTCAGTATCTGAGATATTAACTTCAGGTTATTGGCAAGTTGCACCTGGATTTGATTGGGGACCATTATATTCAACAATAGGATTAAATGAGATTGAAGGTTTTAAGCTAAGGTTAGGAGGGAGGACCTATTTTTCTAAAGCAGATATGTGGAGATTGAAAGGATATTTAGCTTACGGATTTAAAGATCATAAATTCAAATATGGAATTGAAGGAAGATGGTTGGTAGGTAAAAGAAATCGTTTGATTTTATCTTTTGGGAATAGAAGAGATATCGAGCAAATGGCAGTAAGTTTAACTACCTCAAATGATGTTTTAGATAAAAGTTTTGCATCGACATCATTTTTTACTCGTGGTGATAATACAAAGCTATCAAACATTAATATTACCAATGCGAAAGTTTCTATTGAGCCAATAAAAAATATAGAGCTAAGATTAGGAACTACTTTTAAAACTCTAAAATCTGCCGATCATAATTTGTTCAATGCAGATTATTACGATGTGAACGGAGATATTCAATCTGTTGTTAAACAATCGGATGTCACAATGGCTATACAATATACACCTAAGAGGAAACCATGGGGCTTGGGAGTTGATAGAGGAGTTAGTAATCATGGGCGTTTCCCCATTCTCTATTTTAGTTATTCCAAAGGATTTAAAGATATTTTTAATAGTAATTTTGATTATCATAAATTTCAGTTCTATTATGAGCAACCTTTTCAAATAGGTCTTTTAGGAAAATCAAAAGCGTATATTGAAATTGGTAAAACCGTTAATCCGGTACCATTATTATTACTGAATGTTGTTCCTGGAAATCAGACTTATGCCATGTCGAAGCGGATTTTCGATTTATTAAATTATTATGAATTTGTGACAGATCAGTATGCTTCTTTTCATTTAGAGCATAATTTTAATGGAAGATTATTTTCAAAAATACCTTTACTCAGAAAATTACAACTTCGAGAAATTGTTGGAGTAAGAGGAGTTATAGGTTCAATTTCTGATGAAAATATTGCAATAAATGCATCGGACGTTATTTATACAGCTCCAGAGAAGATGTATTGGGAGTACCATGCTGGAGTAGGTAATATTTTTAAATTTTTAAGGATAGATTATGTTATGAGGGGGAATTATAGAAATGTACCTGGAGTAACAAAATCTACTGTAAAAATTGGGGTTGGTTTCTATTTTTAGAAATATCTATTAGTTCATAGGTTTTACAATTATAGAACTTTCAATTTCTATCATTTTTAAACTACTAAAATAGTGTAACTTATGTCACGTTCTAATTGTTAATTTTTATGTCATTTTGTCCTGTAAAATTTATGGCATACAATTTGCCATTTAGAATGTGTAAAAATATTAGAATAATTAATTAAAAATATATTGAAATGACAGAAATGTTAACCAAAGAAACTTTTTTAAAAAAAGTTTTCAACTACGAAGAAAATAAAGAGTGGAAGTTTGAAGGGGATAAACCTTGTCTTATTGATTTTTATGCAGATTGGTGTGGTCCATGCAAAATGGTAGCTCCGGTTTTAGAAGAATTATCTGATGAATTTGAAGGAAAAATAAATATTTATAAGATTGATACTGAAGTTGAGCAAGAACTTGCAGCAGCATTCGGAATTAGAAGTATACCTTCAATGTTATTCTGTCCTATGGAAGGAGAGCCGCAAATGGCTCAAGGAGCTTTACCAAAACACAACTTAGAAGGAGTTATCAAAGATGTGTTAAAAGTAGAGAAGTAAGAGGGAGGATTGCAGAAGGAAGATATTAAAAAGCTCGTCAAACGACGAGCTTTTTTTATGCCAAGAATTAAGAGTTTTTAATTTTAGGTTATTATACCAATTTATTTTCCATCAAATATTCTGCAATTTGAATTGTGTTTGTTGCAGCACCTTTTCGCAAATTATCACTTACTACCCACATGTTTAAAGTTTTTTCTTGTGATTCATCCCGGCGAAGTCTTCCTACAAAAACATCATCTTTACCTTCGGCATAAATTGGCATAGGGTATGTGTTAGTATCTAAATTATCTTTTAAAACAATTCCATCAGCTTGATGTAAAAGTCTTCTTACTTCAGCTATATCAAATTCATTCTCAAACTCGATATTGATACTTTCAGAGTGTCCGCCTACTACAGGAATTCGAACAGCAGTTGCTGTAATAGCAATACTGTTATCATTAAATATTTTTTTGGTTTCTTTTACCAATTTCATTTCTTCTTTGGTGTATCCATTTTCCTCAAAAATATCACAATGAGGTATTGCATTTTTGTGAATAGGGTAAGGATAAGCCATTTCACCTTTTACACCTTTGTATTCATTTTCTAATTGCTTAACAGCTTTTACTCCTGTTCCGGTAATAGATTGATATGTAGAAATCACCAAACGTTTGATTTTATATTTTTCATGAAGAGGTGCAAGAGCAACCACCATTTGAATTGTTGAACAATTAGGATTTGCAATAATTTTATCTTCCTTGGTCAATTCGCTAGCATTAATTTCAGGAACGATTAACTTTTTACTTGTATCCATACGCCATGCCGATGAGTTATCAACAACGGTTGTTCCTACAGCTGCAAATTTCGGAG
>DAOUQH010000086.1 GCA_030625645.1 Flavobacteriia bacterium
TATCACATTAATTTAAAGCCAGAAAATCTTGCCAATGATATCATCTTTGTTGGAGATCAAGATCGAGTTGCCAATGTGGCAAAACATTTTGATTCTATTGAATTTGAAACTCAAAAGAGAGAATTTAAAACCATAACAGGAACATTAAAAGGAAAAAGATTTACTGTAATTTCAACAGGAATTGGACCTGATAATATTGATATTGTAGTAAATGAATTAGATGCTTTGGTGAATATTGACCTCGATACCAGAACGATAAAAAAAGAACATACAACTTTAAATATTATAAGAATAGGAACTTCGGGATCATTACAAAATGATATTCCGGTAGATAGTTTTGTGCTAGGAAAATATGGTTTAGGTTTAGATGGCATGTTGCATGCCTATGATTGTGAGCATATTCTTGAAGCTGAAATGGAAGATGCTTTTATCAAGCATACAAATTATAGTTCAAGAAAAGCTAGGCCTTATATTGTTAGAAATAGTGAAGAATTAGAACAAAAGTTAATTTCAGATAAGGTTTTTACCGGAATTACTGCAACAGCTGGAGGTTTTTATGGTCCTCAGGGTAGAGTTTTACGTTTGCCTGTTCAAGATGCTGAATTAAATAATAAAATTGATAATTTTGAATATAACGGAATAAGAATTTCAAATTTTGAGATGGAAACTTCTGCAATTTATGGTTTGTCAAAATTGTTAGGTCATAATGCTATTTCAATGAATGCAATTATCGCCAATAGAGCCAATTTAACCTTTAGTAAAGATTATAAAAAAGCAATAGAAAAGTTAATCGATTATACTTTAAATCAATTGATTAAATAAAAATAAGATTTTATTTCTAATCTCAATAATAATTTAGTTTTTTAAACGTTATTATACTAGTTAACACCCTGTGCTAATTATTTAATTTAAAACTATTGTTATGAAAAAGTTAGTTTATTTATTCGTTTTTATTATTGCATCAGCATCATTAGCATCATGTGGAGCTTCTAGCTCAAGTTGTGTTGCTACAGAAAGATACCAAATTAAAAATATTAAGTTTGAAAATCAAGAAGTTGTAATTACCGATGATATAATAAATCAAGCAGAAGGATTACACTAAAAGTATATAAAAATAAATTTTTTAAAAAGCTACCAAATATTTCTTTGGTGGCTTTTTTTGGATATATTTGAGTGTTATAAAATTCGATTTTCTAATTGATTTTTTATTAAACAATTTGCAGACTTAAAAGCACTATGAAAAACTACATTACTATTGCTTTTCTTTTATTATCTACCATTTCAACATTTTCACAAATTAAATTTGAAAATGGGTATTTTATCGATAACGACGGAGTAAGAACCGAATGTTTGATTAAAAATATGGATTGGAGAAATAATCCAAGTGAATTCTTGTATATTTTACCTGAAAGTAACATCCAAAAAAGTGCATATATTTCAGTTGTAAGTGAGTTTGAAATATTTGGAGAATCAAAATATGAAAGGAAAGATGTGCGAGTTGATATTTCTGAAAGTGATTTGAATAGATTGGATTATGAAAGAAATCCAAAATGGGAAAACAGAACAGTTTTCTTAAAAGTTTTAGTAGAAGGAGATATAAACTTGTACCAATATTTACTTGGAAACAATTTTAAATATTTTTATAGTACCTCTGAAAATAATATTGAACAACTGATTTTTAAAGAGTATTTGACAAAAAGAGGAGATGTTACTAGAAATTTGACTTATGTAGATCAATTATTTAAAAATGTAAATTGTAAAGACCTTTCTGTCAATAAGCTCAAGAATACCAAATATAGTCAAACACCTCTAATCAAATATTTTAAGGAAAATAATCTTTGTCAAAACCCCAATGCAGAAACCGTAAAGAATTATAGAAGAAACAAAGGAAAATTTAATCTTAGAATTACACCTGGGGTTAATATTTCATCATTATCTATGATGAATGGTTTAGATAATAAGTATAAGAATTCATACGATTTTGATTCAGAAATTAATTTAAGAATTGGAGCAGAATTCGAATATGTATTTCCATTTAATAAAAATAAATGGAGTATTTTTATTGACCCAAATTATTATACCTATTCAAGTAGTATTCAAAAAGAATTAGAAACTTCATTTATTACAATAAAGACTATCATAAATGCAGATGCAATAATCAAAAGGTTGGCTATACCATTTGGAGTAAGACATTACATGTTTCATAATGATAATATTAAATTTTTTGTGGATGCTGGTTTTAGTTATGATGCAGATCTTGGTTCAATGATTATTTTTGATATAAGAGAAGATTTAGAGCTTGAGGCTCCTCTATACAATATTATTGTTGGTGCAGGTATTAATGTTAAAAATAAATATAGTGTTGAAATTAGATATTTTTCTCCAGATTATTTAAGTGCTAGTTATATATATTGGGATTCAAAATTCAATACATTTTCATTTATTTTTGGTTATAATTTTTTATAATATAATAGCATTCAAAAAATAAAAACCTTTTTTCTTGTCAAAGTAAACAGACTTTGTAATTTTGCACAAACCTAAACACTATGCCAAATACAAAGTATATTTTTGTAACCGGAGGAGTTACTTCTTCTCTGGGAAAAGGAATTATTGCAGCATCTTTAGCAAAATTACTACAGTCGAGTGGTTTTTCTGTAACCATTCAAAAGCTAGATCCATATATAAATGTTGATCCAGGAACATTAAATCCTTATGAACATGGCGAATGTTTTGTAACTACTGACGGTGCAGAAACTGATTTAGATTTGGGTCATTATGAACGATTTTTAAATATCCCTACTTCTCAGGCAAATAACGTGACTACAGGAAGAATATACCAAACAGTAATTAATAAAGAAAGAAGAGGTGATTATTTAGGTAAAACGGTTCAGATTATTCCACATATCACAAATGAAATTAAACGTCGAATTCAAATTTTAGGTAAAACAGGAAATTTTGATATAGTGATTACTGAAATAGGTGGTACTGTAGGCGATATAGAATCATTGCCTTATGTTGAAGCTGTTCGTCAATTGCAATGGGATTTAGGTAAAAAAAATGCGATTGTTGTACATCTAACTTTGATACCTTATTTGGCTGCTGCCAAAGAATTGAAAACAAAACCAACACAGCATTCTGTAAAAGAATTAATGCAGAGTGGTGTTAGCCCAGATATTTTGGTTTGTCGTACAGAACACCATCTAAATGAAAGTATCAAACGAAAATTAGCACTTTTTTGTAACGTAACACAAGATGCGATTATTGAATCCATTGATGCAGAAACAATTTATGATGTACCAAATTTAATGCTTGAGGAAGGTTTGGATAAAATTGTATTGAATCGATTAGGTTTGACTGCAAGTAAGACTCCAAAATTAGAAGCATGGAATCATTTTTTAAAAAAGTATAAAAATCCAAAGGATACAATTGAGGTTGGATTAATTGGTAAATATGTCGAATTACAAGATGCGTATAAATCAATTCTTGAATCAATTCTTCATGCTGGAGCGCAAAATGAAGTAAAAGTTAAAATTAAGTCTATTCACTCTGAAGAAATTGATAAAAAAAATATAGAAGAAGTATTTAAAGGTCTTGACGGAGTTGTTGTAGCTCCTGGGTTTGGAGATAGAGGAATTGAAGGAAAAATTGAAGCAGTAAGATATGTTCGTGAAAATAATATTCCTTTTCTTGGTATTTGTTTAGGTATGCAAATGGCTGTTATAGAGTATGCTCGAAATATTTTACATTTAAAAGATGCCAATTCTACGGAGATGAATTTAACAACTCCTTATCCTGTAATCGATTTAATGGAAGATCAAAAAAATGTAACTGAAAAAGGTGGCACAATGAGATTAGGTGCGTGGGATTGTAAGATTGATAAAGATTCAAATGTTTACAAAGCTTATGGAAAAGAAATGATAAGTGAGCGTCATCGTCATCGTTACGAATATAATAATGAGTTTTTAAAGCAATTAACCGAAGCTGGTTTAAAACCTACAGGTGTAAATCCAGAAACAGGATTGGTAGAAATTATTGAAATTCCTACGCATCCGTGGTTTGTTGGGGTACAATATCATCCCGAATATAGTAGTACGGTGTTAAATCCTCATCCACTATTTGTTGCTTTTATAAAAGCAAGTTTGGATAATAAAGGTTAATCATATTTTTAATCGAAAAGAACTCCTCGAGGCTTTGCCTCGTGGTTTCCGATTGAATTTCTCCTTAAGGAGAGGTTAAAACTGTTTTTACAGTTTTGGGTAAGGTGTAAATAAAATCATTTTCAACTTGTTGTTCTTTGCCTTACAGCCTCATAAAGTGCTACTCCGCAAGCAACAGAAACATTTAAAGATTCAATTTCGCCTAAAAGTGGAAGTTTTGCTTTTTCATTTGAAATTTTAAGGATAGAGGGTGTAATGCCTTTATGCTCAGAACCCATTACTAAAGCAGTTGGTTTATTAAAATCAACCTGATATATATTATTGTTTGTTTTTTCAGTAACCGAAATAATTTGAATATCAATAGCTTGTAATTGGTAAATAGCATCTAAAAGATGATTTACTTTACAGATTGGAATCTTAAATGCGGCTCCTGCCGAAGTTTTTATTGCATCAGCATTGATAGGTGCACTTCCATGAGTTGGAATGATAATTCCATCTACTCCAGTACATTCTGCAGTACGAATAATTGCCCCCATATTTCTTACATCACTTATTTGGTCTAGTAGTAGAAAAAGTGGAATTTTATCTTTTTCAAGAGTATTTTCAATTAAAATATCTAGATCTGAAAAAGAAATAGAAGAAATCTTAGCAACAGCTCCTTGATGATTCTGATTTTTAGAAAGATTATTCAATTTTTCAACAGGAACATAACTGAAAGAAATTTTATTATTTTTGATCAATGTATGTAACTCAGAGGCTAAAATACCTTGAATTTCCTTTTGAATATATATTTTTTCAAGTTCTTCACCTGAGTTTATAGCTTCGATAATAGCCCTTAAGCCAAATATTTTTGTACTGTTTTCCATAATGCAAAGATAATAGGATTTAGTATTTGAAATCAAAAAATATTTAGAAATTAATAATTTATGATTTTTTGATTTTATTAATTTTTCGAGAGTGTGAAACCGGAGTTATTCCTAAAAAATATATATGATATATTTTGCAAAATAGTTTTACTCTAAATACATTATATTTGTTGATTAACAAACTAATATAACCATGAAAAGTAAATTAACTCTGATAACAATTTTTATTGCATTTTTATTTAATAATCATACAAATGCACAGACCCAAGCAGCAGTATCTGCTGAAGAGTTGGCAAAGCAATTGGCAAATCCTGTGGCTAGTTTAATAAGTGTTCCTTTGCAAAACAATTTTGACTTTAACGTTGGACCACTAGAAGGATTCAAATATACTTTAAACATACAACCAGTTATTCCTGTATCAATTAATGATGATTGGAATATGATTAGTAGGACTATTGTTCCAATTATTTCTCAAAGTGATGTTACAGTAAAAGGAGAAAGTGAATTTGGATTAGGAGATATTGCACAAAGCATCTTCTTTTCACCTAAGGAAGTAAAAAATGGTCTTGTATGGGGAGTTGGTCCGATATTTTTATTACCTACAGCTACAGATGACGCTTTAGGAATTGATAAATGGGCTATAGGTCCAAATGCATTAGTATTAAAGTTGCAAGGGCAATGGACCTATGGTGCTTTGGTAAATCATATGTGGTCTTTTGCGGGTAGTGGTCATAATGATGTTAATGCAACTTTTTTTCAGCCATTTGCTACTTATGCAACTCCAGATGGTGCATCTTATACTATTGCTTCTGAAAATACACAAGATTGGGATCATGATTTTTTTGGAGGTTTTATTGGAGCGTATTATTCCAAAGTAGTAACGTTTGGTAGTCAAATGGTGCAGCTGGGTGGTGGGCCAAAAGTTTATTATGGTAATAATCCTTTTAATCCAGAATGGGGAATTAGAGCAAATGTGATTCTTCTATTTCCTAAATAGCCTAAATTGAATATATAGTTAATACCAAATCGCATATTTTTTTTTAATGAAACTAAGTTCAAACAATAAGTATAAAAGTTAACAAATATCGGAAAAGGAGAAGGACAAACATTTACATCGAGTAGGTTATACTCTTTAAAATTCCTAAAAGCAAAGTAAGTGTTGATTTTATTATAAACTAAATAACAACAAATGTTAGAGTTGATTAACATTTTTTTATATTGAATAATCAATTTATTGGGTGACTTTTTTGGATGTCCTGTATTGTTATATCAATTTATATTTTTAAAAAGATAGATAATAAAATTTTGTGTTAAAAAATATATAATTACTTCAAAGAACAAAAAAAGTGTAACTTGCGCCTGTTTAAGGCGAGAATAATATTTTTTTATTCTCGCCAATTTTATAAATAGTTTAAAATTTTAATCAAAAAATATAATAATGAAAAAAGCACATTCATTCCATATTCCTGTAATGGGAATTGGATTTACCATTGATTCGCCATTAAAAGTGAGTCATTTAGGTATTGATTCTGTGATTTCATTGGTAGATGACATCTTACTTGAGAAGTTGAGAAAGGTGTATAGTAAGAAGTATGAAATTCCATACAAAGAAATTAACGATAAGATCGATGATTTTAGAGCTAAAAGGATTACGTCTTATTTGAATTTACTTAATGAAGTTACCGAAAAGAAATTTGAAGAGCTAAAAAATGCAACTATTGAGAAAAAAAATGGGTTAAAAGAATACCTTAATCTATTACCGGATAGTTCTGAGATTAAACAGGAGTTTAAGAATTTTAAAGCTAATAATTTCGATTTCGAAGAAATTAAAAATCGAATTAAAGAAAACTTATCTAAAGGAAGTATTGATGTTAACATCATGACCAAACTAGATAGAGCAAATAGAAAAAATGGTGAAAAGCTTGATAGTGAACATAATGATGCTCATGCAGCATTAAGAGGGTTTGCAAATAGTGATTTGAGTTCTACTTTGGTTCTTTCGGCCGGAATGAATCCAAGGCTGTATAGTTATCTAGATAAATTTAACGATTTTTTTCCAGATCTAAATGGAGCTATAAAAAAGAAAATAGCTTTAAAAGTGAGCGATTTTAGATCAGCATTGATTCAGGGAAAATTCCTAGCAAAAAAAGGAATTTGGGTTTCAGAATATAGAATTGAATCTGGATTAAACTGTGGAGGTCATGCTTTTGCTACTGAAGGTTTTTTGATGGGACCAATTCTAAATGAATTCAAGAAAAAACGAAAAGAGTTAGAAGAATCAGTTAATGATGTATTAAAAACTGCTTTAGGAAATACGGATAGAGTAGTGCCTAGTGAAAGTTTAAAAGTTCAAATTACGGCTCAGGGTGGTGTTGGTACAGATGAAGAACATCAGTTTTTAATCGATGAATATGGTGTTGATTCAGTAGGTTGGGGTTCTCCATTTTTATTAGTTCCTGAAGCAACTACAGTTGATCAACCTACTATGGATAAATTAGCTGGAGCAAAAGAAAAAGATCTTTATTTAAGCAATATTTCTCCTTTAGGAATACCTTTTAATAATTTAAAAGGTAATACAAAGGATTTGGCAAAACAGCTAAAAATTGAAAGTGGAAGACCTGGTAGTTCTTGTCCGAAACATTATGTAGCAATTAACAGCGAATTTACCGAAGACACTATTTGTACGGCTTCTAGACAATACCAAAGAACCAAGCTTAAGGAATTGGATAGTGAAAGTTTGACTCAAGATGAATACAAAATTAGGTTTAATAAGATTACTGAAAAATCATGTATTTGTGTAGGTTTGGGAACATCAGCTTTATTAGAGAATGATTTAGATACAAAGATTGAAGGAGAAGGAGTTTCCGTTTGCCCTGGTCCAAATATGGCTTATTTTTCAAGAAAAACAAGTTTAAAGGAAATGATAGATCATATTTATGGTCGGGCCAATGTTATTTCAAGATTAGATCGTCCTAATATGTTCATCAAAGAATTGAATATCTATATTGATTATTTGAAAGATAAAATGGATGAATCAAAAGATTGTATGAATAAAAAACAAGAAAAGTATTTAAAATCTTTTGTTAATAATTTAGATGAAGGTGTGAATTATTATCAAGAATTATTTACTGGAATTAAAGGTAAGTTCGAAGATTCAAAAGCGACTGTTTTAGAGGAGTTAGAGAATAGCAAAAGAACAATTCAATTTTTACTTTCAGATATTGAAAAATTAACTTTAGTGAAAGTATAATTTTTTCTTAATATTAGCAAAAAAACCAAAGCTTCATTTAATTGAGCTTTGGTTTTTTTATTAGCTTTAATACATGGTTAAAATAAAATTAGTATTTTTATCAGACACTAATAATTTATTAAAAAACTTTACAAGTTAGAATGATAAATAAATCATTTTCCATATTTATATCAGGATTAATCCTTTTTCAAAGTTTTAATATTCATCTTGGCGATGTATTAAAACTGGAAGAATTAATTGATCATGTTGAATTTCATGAAGATAAATATGGAGATGATTTTTTCGTGTTTTTGTCAAAACATTATGGTGAGCTTAAACAATCGCATAAAGAACAGCATGAAAAAGAAGAGAAAGATCATACACATCCACCAATAAATCATGATTGTAGCTCTCAATTAGAATCTTCTTTTGTAATGAATAGTAATTCTTTTACTATGGAGAGATTACAAAATGAAAGGACAACTACCATATTTCTATATCAAGATAATTTTTCTAGATTTGAAAAACAAAAGATTTTTCAACCTCCTCAATTTTCATAATTTATTCTATTATATTAAGTGTTTATTTTGAAGCGCTTATGTTTCTACCTGTTACTTAAACCCTTTTTAAAAATAAAGGTCTAACTTATTAAACAATTGATGAATTATGTTAACTAACATTATAAAATTTAGCCTCAATAATAAGCTTATAATTTTTTTATTTACAGCTTTCATTATTGGATTCGGAATTTATTCACTCACTCAGATTCCGATTGGTGCGGTACCTGATGTTACCAATAACCAGGTACAAGTAATAACTACTTCAAAAAATTTATCTACTCAAGATATTGAACAGTTTATAACTTACCCTATTGAATTGGAAATGGCGAATTTGCCAGGAGTTGTTGAAATAAGATCGGTTCA
>DAOUQH010000060.1 GCA_030625645.1 Flavobacteriia bacterium
CGTGAAAATATAATTCTGTTAATTCGGTATTTTGAGTTAAATCTATATCTGTAATTTGATTAACGTGAAAATATAATTCTGTTAATTCGGTATTTTGAGTTAAATCTATATCTGTAATTTGATTACCATTAAAATATAATCTTGTTAATTCGGTATTTTGAGTTAAATCTAAACTTTTAAGTTGATTATTATAACAAGAAAATACATTCAGCTTGGTATTATTGGTAACGTCTAAATTTACAAGTTTATTTAATGAACAAAAGAAATATTCTAATAAAACGTTTTGGCTAATATCCAAAGTCGTAAGTTGATTATTAGTGCATTGTAAAGACACCAAAGCTGTACTATTGGTAACATCTAAGCTTGTTATTTGATTATTAATGCATTGTAAATACAACAAAGCTGAATTATTGGTAATATCTAAACTTGTAAGTTGATTTAAACTAAGATTAAGGTTAAAAATTAATGTATTTTGACTTGTATCTATACTTGTAAGTTGATTCTCTCCTAAATTTAATAATGTCAAAGCAGTATTTTGAGTTACATCAATATCTGTAATTTGATTAGTAGAACAATCTAGAGTTTCCAAAACAGTATTCTGAGTTACGTCTAGACTTGAAAGTAGATTATTAAAACAACTTAAATATACTAAAATAGTATTTTGAGTTAAATCTATATCTGTAATTTGATTATTCTTAAAATATAATTTTGTTAATTTAGTATTTTGACTTAAATCTAAACTTGTAAGTTGATTATTGCCACAATTAAAAAACCACAAAGCGGTATTATGTGTAACATCTATGCTTGTGATTTGATTGGACTCACAATCTAAAACTTCCAAAGCAATAAAATCCTCAGTACCTGTTAGATTACTAATATTTTTTGAAGATACATCCAGTGAAGTAACTCCTGAAATATCAGCAGTTGCAACACTCTGGTTTATTATGCCATCTGAATCGATTTTTAAATCTATTAAAGCTTGTTCAAAATTAGTATCTGGTATTGAAGTAGTTTGAGAGTAAATACTATAAAAAAAAATGAAAAATACGAAGGTGAGGTAGTTTTTTAACATAGGACATGTTATTTAAGGGGTTAGGAACTAATAAAGTTAAGTAAACCTATATTTATAAATTATGATTTATATCATTTTAGTTGAATATACCATCTAAGGGTATGTCAAAAATAAAATGTTAACTTTATATTTTGAGTGACACTAACCAATAAAAAGGCCAATGGATATATCAAAACAAATTCAATTTTTAAATTGGTTAGAGGTGCAAATAATGCTAATGGATTTTAAAGAAGACTATCAAAAAAAAATAAGCTAAAAAAAGAGTGAAAAATGACCTTTTTTTGAAAATGTTGAAATAATGTTGGAATAAAACTAAAAAAGCCTCAGTAAAACTGAAACTTTTCATCGGCTAACTTACTGAGTTTTAAAACTCTCGTTAACAACACAACTATTTTAAAAGCGGTCTGGACGGGACTCGAACCCGCGACCCCCTGCGTGACAGGCAGGTATTCTAACCAGCTGAACTACCAGACCGTTGCTTTAAGCGGTTGCAAATATAAGTGCGTTTTTTATTTTGGCAAAATATTTTTTGCTTTTTTACAAAAAACTTTGTCTTCTAATCAAATATTCTGTTAAAATTTGCTCTATTCCTTGATTAATATCTACCGAAATATAATCAATTTTATATTGCATACATTTCATTTTTAAGTCATTAAAATATTTACTTACTGCTTTTTTATAATTATCCTTAACAGCATCTGCGTATAAATTTATTTTTTCACCTGTCTCTATATCAATAAACTTTTTAGGTTTATAATCAAAATTAAATTCAAATTCATGCTTTCCATCAAAAATATGAAATAAAACAACCTCATGCTTATTATATTTTAAATGCCGTAAGGCTTCAAATAGATCCTTTTCTTCTTTATCAGCCTGTAACATGTCCGTAAATAAAATAATTAATGATCTGCGATGGATTTTATCTGCAATTTGATGTAAAACCTTATATGTATTTGTAGTTTTTATTGAATTACTTTGTAATAAATTTTCTAGCTGTTTTAACAACATTCTTCTATGACGCTCACTTGATTTTGCTGGAGAATAATAATCAATTTCATCAGAATAAATACTTAAACCAAATGCATCGCGTTGACGTTTTAAAATTTCAGATAATGATGCAGAAGCAACTGCCGAAAAACCAATTTTATTTAAGTTATTAAGCGATGTGTTTTTATTATCAGGATAATGCATCGAAGCCGAATTATCAATAATTATCTGGCAACGTAAATTAGTCTCTTCTTCATACCTTTTTACAAACATTTTATCGGTTTTGGCAAATAACTTCCAATCTATATGCCGCATACTTTCCCCCTTATTATATAGCCGATGTTCTGCAAATTCTACCGAAAATCCGTGAAACGGACTTTTATGTATTCCGGTGATAAAACCCTCAACTACCTGACGAGCCAACAGATCTATGTTTGTTAAATTAGATATTTTATTTATTTCGGAAATTGGCATGGGATAAAGATAGTGGTTTTATAAAAAAGGATTAAATAATTTAATGGATTACTGATTATCTCTTTCTATCATAAAAAATGTATATTTTTGCCTTGAAGATGACTTTCTTATACAATATAGCAGCTTACATAGGGATTTTCTTGTTGAAAATTATTTCTCTTTTTAATAAAAAGATACGCCTTTTTATGAACGGACGTAAAGAAACTTTTTCAAAAATTGAATCTGTAATATCAAAAAACGATAAAATTATTTGGTTTCATTGTGCTTCTTTAGGTGAATTTGAACAAGGAAGACCAATCATTGAAAAAACAAAAGATCAATTCCCAAATCACAAAATATTACTAACATTTTTCTCTCCTTCGGGCTATGAAGTAAGAAAAAATTATGAACTAGCTGATGTGATTGCTTATTTACCTCTTGATACAAAATCAAATGCTAAAAGATTTTTAAAATTAGCACATCCAGAAATGGCGATTTTTGTTAAATATGAGTTTTGGCCAAATATTCTAAGTGAATTGAAAAAACAAAATATTAAAACTATTTTGGTTTCAGGGATTTTTAGAAAATCACAAGCATTTTTTAAACCTTATGGTGCTTGGATGCGAAAATCATTAAATACTTTTTCACACTTTTTTGTTCAAAATAAGGCCTCAAAACAACTGCTTAATCAAATTGGCTTTAACAATGTAACTTTAAGTGGAGACACTCGTTTTGATCGGGTTTTTGAAATTACCAAACAAGATAATCGTTTAGATTTTATAGAAAAATTCAAGCATAATAAATATACTTTGGTAGCTGGTAGTTCTTGGCAAAAAGATGAAGAATTTTTAATAAAATATATAAATAATTCCGCTACAAGCGATGAAAAATTTATCATAGCTCCTCATAATATTGAGGATAAAGGAATTGAAAATTTACAAAAATCTATTCTTAAAACAACAACAAAATATTCCGATAAGAATAGAAATTATTCTGCACAAGTATTTATTGTAGATACTATTGGTATTTTAACAAAAATATATAGCTATGCTGATGCTGCTTATGTTGGGGGTGGTTTTGGTACAGGAATTCATAATATTTTAGAACCTGCAACCTTTGGAGTGCCAATAATTATTGGCCCAAATTATCAAAAATTTCAGGAAGCAGTTGATTTAGTAAAATTAGATGCTTGTAAAGTGATTGATTCTCAAAACGAATTAGATGAACATCTAAAAAGACTTTTTAAAGATGTAAAATATCGAGAAAATAGAGGTGCAATAAGTAAAAATTATATTAAAGATAACATAGGTTCAACTCAAATAATTATAGAGTATATGGTAAAGGAAATCTAATTTTTATTCCTACCTTGTAGCTCTTTTATAAAAGATTTTAGAAAATGATACGAGAAAAGTTAGACGAATATTATAATGTTGTTTTTGAAGAGGAACTAATTGATGAAATTAGTAAGGTTGGAGCATATAAACGAATTAAAGAAGGACACCTGTTAGTTGATATTGACGATAGTTTTAGTAAAATTCCACTTCTACTTACCGGAGCAATAAAAATAAGCCGAGAAGATAAAAATGGAGATGAAATTGCATTATACTTTTTAGAAAGAGGGGATACATGCACTATTTCTTTTGGTTCTGGATTAAATTTTACAAAAAGTAAAATTAGAGGTGTAGCTGAAAAGGATTCGGAAGTTATTTTTATTCCTACCGAAAAACTCGAAGAATGGATGATTAAGTATAAATCATGGCGTGATTTTGTAATCGATAGCTATAATGTTCGTATTAACGAAATGCTAGAAGCCATTGATACTTTAGCTTTTATGAAAATGGATCAGCGTATTTATAAATACCTTACTGACAAGGTAAAAATTATGCGGTCTACTACTTTAAATACTACACATCAAGAAATTGCTATTGATCTAAATACATCTAGAGTTGTGGTTTCAAGGCTACTAAAACAACTTGAAAATGATGGTAGAATCAAATTATATCGTAATAAAATTGATATTTTAGATTTTTAGAAATTCCATTTTTTGCCTATTTTACTTTTTTTTAATCATGTTTTAAAAAGCTTTATTTTAAGATGATATATTAGTTGTAATTATTAAACTAGTTCAATCTACTCATTTCTTTTTATTTCGTAAATTTGCCAACTTATTTGAATGGATTTGTAATGAAGAAATTGACTGATAAATTTGGGAGAGAAATTACTTATTTGCGTTTGGCAATTACAGATCGCTGTAATTTACGCTGCCAATATTGCATGCCTGCACAAGGTATTGATATTGTAAATCGTAACGAACTCTTAACTTATAAGGAAATGTATCGTATAACCAGAGTTTTAAGCGACCTTGGCGTAAATAAAGTTAGACTTACTGGTGGTGAACCTTTTGTAAGAAGAGATTTTATAAACTTTTTAGAATCACTTTCTTTTAATGATAAACTCGATCAAATTAATATTACAACAAATGGCGCTTTAATTGCAAACCATATTTCAAAATTAGAAGAGATTGGAGTTAGTACAATTAATTTAAGTTTAGACACCTTAAAATCGGATAAATTCAAGCAAATAACCCGAAGAGATGTTTTTGTAGAAACAATACAAACTCTAGATAAATTATTAGCTAGCAAACTTACATTAAAGCTAAATGTTGTGGTTCAGCCAGGTGTTAATACTGATGAAATTCTAGACTTCATAGAAATAACCAAAAACAAGAACTTAGGAGTTAGGTTTATCGAAGAAATGCCGTTTAACGGAAAGGGTTTGCGTAAAACTGATGAGGTTTGGAATCTTGATAAGATCTATAAAGAAATTGAAAAAGGATATCAAAATATTATTCCATTAAAAGACAAAAAATCATCTACTTCTAGAAATTTTAGAATTGAGAATTATCTAGGAACTTTTGGTATTATCCCTGCTTTTACTCGAACAATTTGTAATGATTGTAATCGGATAAGAATAACTGCAACCGGAATGTTTAAAAATTGTTTGTTTGATGACGGAGTTTTTAATTTAAGAGATTTTATTCGTGCTGGAGCAAGCGATGATGAATTAACACAGTTATTTATTGATACTGTTCATCATAAACCAGAAAATGGGTTTATTGCCGAAGCAAATAGAAAAAATAAATCTGTTTCTGAAAGCATGTCAACTATTGGTGGGTAAATCAATTTTTAAAATTGAATTTTAAGGATAATCTATACTTAATATAAAATGATTACAACAAAAAAAGCTTTAGAAATAATACTAAACCAAACTGAAGATCTTGGTATTGAAGAAATTGATTTTAAAAAATCTTTAGGTAGAATTTTAAAAGAAGATATCGCTGCAGATAGAGATTTTCCTCCTTTTGACCGTGCAAGTATGGATGGTATTGCAATAAATTATTCTGCTTTTGAAAAAGGAATCAGAGCTTTTAAAATTGAAGGCATTCAGGCTGCTGGTTCTCCACAACTTACATTAAAAGATTCTAAAAATTGTATCGAAGTAATGACAGGTGCGATGGCACCAAAAAATTCGGATACAGTAATTCCTTATGAACAAGTTGAAATAAAAAACGGAATTGCAATAGTTTCTATCGATGAATTTAAAGCGTATAAGAATGTCCACAAAAAAGGACTAGACAGAAAACAAAACGATATTTTGATCAAGAAAAATATCGTAATTTCTGCTGCTGAAATTGGAGTTTTAGCAACTGTTGGAAAAACTGAGGTTAAAGTTGCAAAAAGACCTAAAATAATGGTTATTTCTACCGGAGATGAATTGGTTGAGGTCAACCAAAAACCTGCTGTTTTTCAAATAAGAAGAAGCAATGTACATACTTTGATTTCTGTTTTAGAAAGATTAAAAATCAAAGCAGATACTATTCACATTACAGATAACAAACCTTTATTAAAACAAAGAATTGCCAAAATATTAAGTGATTATGATGTTTTACTCTTTAGTGGTGCTGTTAGTAAAGGAAAATTTGATTTTTTACCAGAGGTTTTAGATGAACTTGGTGTAGAAAAATTATTCCATAAAGTAAAACAACGCCCC
The DNA here is from genome assembly GCA_030625645.1 of Flavobacteriia bacterium. Taxonomy (GTDB): domain Bacteria; phylum Bacteroidota; class Bacteroidia; order Flavobacteriales; family Flavobacteriaceae; genus Namhaeicola. Next base: position 6,563 of record DAOUQH010000060.1, read on the forward strand.
GGAAAACCTTTTTGGTTTGGGAAAAAAGAGAATAAAACTATTTTTGCTTTTCCTGGTAATCCGGTTTCAACATTTGTAAGTTGTTTACGTTATTTTTATCCATGGTATCAAAAATCTATTGGAATTAATTACGAAATTACAGACTTTGCTGTATTGGCAGAAGATTTTACTTTTAAATCGGATCTAACATACTTTTTACAGGTAAAATTAGAAAATATAAACGGAACATTATTTGCTAATCCAATTGCCGGACATGGTTCTGGGGATTTAGCAAATTTAGTAGATAATGATGCTTTTATTGAATTAGCACAAGGAAAAAACCTGTTTAAAAAAGGAGAGGTTTTTCCATTAATTAAATATCGTTAAAACTGTTACTCAGGTTTAAAAATAAATAAAATGCTTATGTCTGAAAAATTTACACATCTCGATGATAAAAACCAACCAAAAATGGTTAATGTTGGCGATAAAAAAGTAACCAAACGCATAGCTACTGCTAAAGCCGAAATGTTTTTAGGAAAAGAAATCATCTCGCTATTTAATGATGAAGAGTTAAGCACCAAAAAAGGTCCGGTTTTTCAAACTGCAATCATCGCTGGTATTCAGGCAGTAAAAAAAACATCCGATCTAATTCCGATGTGTCACCCATTAATTATCAATGGTGTAGAAATTAATATTGAAGTGATTGACATTGAGAATATTGAAATAATATGCAAAGTAGAGATCGATGGTAAAACTGGTGTGGAAATGGAAGCTTTAACAGGTGCAAGTATTGCTGCTTTAACTGTTTATGATATGTGCAAAGCTATATCTCAAAAAATGATAATCAAAGAGGTAAAATTAATAAACAAATCGGGAGGAAAATCAACAATTTTGAACAATTAGATAAACACTAAAGACAGCTTAATATCTCCATAACTTACTTCTCCTTTTAGAACATCAAAAATAGGTTTTAAACTTATTTTACTCTCCTTTGGATTTGCTTTTAAAAGCTTATCTCGTGCTTTTTTAACTTTGATAAGGGTTTCTTCTTTTGGTTTAAATCTTGTAAGATCAGTCTCAGGATATAGATTAGCTATTTTGATAAAATGAGTAGAAACTGTACCAATGGTAAGTTCTCTTTCTTTTGCTATTTCATGTAAAGAAAGTCCTTTATCTATCATTTGTTTTGTAACCAAATAAGTCGATTTTTTCTTTGTTTTTTTACCCTTTTTTAGATTTCTTTTATTTTCTTCTATCTCATCTAAATCTGAAATTCCATCACACTTTTTAATAAAGTTAAGCGCTTCCATTTTTAGACCTTCTTCTAGATAATTTCTTTCTGCTTCTAAGGAAAGCTCTCTAAATCTTTGATCGGCTCTTAAAGCTAAATCATCTACTTCTAAGGCAATACTATTGTATCCCGTTAACTTGAGTCCGTTTAAATTTTTAACTCTCGATAATGCTACATAACCTTGCCCTTTTTCAAATGTTTTTCTCAAATCCATTTCAGCACTATCTAAAGTCATTCCCTGACTTTTATGAACGGTTATAGCCCATGCTAAACGCAATGGAACTTGCTGATAAGAAACCAATGTTTTACCAAATTCGTTTTCAATTTTCCACTCTTCATGCTCTGCTGTAATTTCATAACCATTATATAATTTCACAACAGGTAAACCATCACTATCATACCTAATTACGTTTCCCAAACTACCATTTAAATACCCTTTCTCATGATTATTTTTTACAAACATCACTTTAGCACCAATTTTTAATTCCAAGCTTTCAGGAGCCATCATCGATTTTTTTACTACTTCTGCAAGTTTCGGATTTCCTTTTGTTGTTGCTCTAAAAGATTTTTTTCTTCCTTTAACAGATTTTAAATGTTCGGTATTAATTCTATCAACATCTATATTATGTGTAAATAGTTTCGTAGGCTCTTCCACATCAATTTCATCATTATTGGCACTTAATACATTTTTACTGTCCTGCGAAATGAAACCTGAGCGAATCTCATTTAAGATATCATTAAGTTTATTGTCTGTATGGCGATACTGATCTGTAAGATAACAGATAGTAAAATTAGCATCAAGCCAAGACTGCGACATAAATGCAAATTTTTCACGATTAGTTTCACTATTATTTCCTATTGGAGGTAATTGAAAAAAATCACCCGAAAGAATTATCTGAAAATCTCCAAAAGCCTGATCTGTTTCTCTAAAATATTTTAAAACACTATTAACCATATCTAATTGTGTTTTATGCAACATAGATATTTCATCAATGATTAGTACCTTACTTTTCTCAATATTTTTTTTTAGATATTTTTTCTCTTTTAAAGCGTGAAGATCTCTAGAGGTTAATACTTTTTTTATCCCAATTCCAGACCATGCATGAATCGTTACTCCTTCTAAATGTGTTGCTGCAATTCCGGTAGATGCTGTAATAGAAACAGGAATTCTTCTTTCTTTTAAATATTTTACATATTTATTTAATACAAATGTTTTTCCTGATCCGGCAGAACCAGTAAGAAATACATTTTTTCCTGATTTTAATATGGATAAAGCTTTATCTTGATTCAAAAGATTGGATTTTAATAATGATTTCTACAAATTTATGATTTGAAATTAAAAAGGTTAACATTTAAACTATTTTTTTTCTTGTAAAAAATAGTTTACTAACTTATAGCTATAAAAAAAAGCCTCAATTTAATTGAGACTTTCCCTTTTAAAATTAATAAAATATTTATCTAAAACTTAAAGATGAGTTGGCAGCGAGCTCTCCTTCTACAAACAACTCAATTGGATAAATACCCTTTTCCATTTTTTTATTTCTATTTTTAACAAACATTACAACATTTGTATCATTATTGTTGTAACTAATTACTGTGTGATCTGTGAATTTCTTCATCTCACGAGTATTTTTCATTGTAAAAACTCCTTTTGCGTTAGATACTTTACCTTTAGGGTTTTTAATAACTAAGTATGCATTTTTTTGTCCAGCAGATATTTTTTGATTCCTTTTTAATTTAAAACTTACCTTAATCATATCCGTTTTACTTGCACTATTTGTTTCTTGAAATTTACCGCTTAAATTTTCTTTCATCGCAGAAATCTTTACATTTTCCACCTTAAGTTGTTGTTGTTTTGGCTCTTCAATTATTATTATTTCAGAAACACTTTCGTTTTTAGAATTAGATTCCTCTAATTTATTGTTATTTTTCTCTGAGATTTTTCTATTTAATTCTTCATTATTTGTTAATTGGTTATATGTTTTATTAAAAGATTTTATTTGATTGTTATAAGCAATTATTTCATTCCATCCGGCATTTGAATTATTCTCAACTTCTTTCTTTAAACCTGAGATATTAATTTTCTCAGCTAACAGTTCTTCTGACTTTTCTGGATTTGATTTAATTCCATTTTCAAATTTTTCTTCTAATATTGTTAATTTACTAATTACTTTTTCTTTTTGATATGCTATATAATTCTCTGCTTTATTATTTGTTTTAGATACTTTTTTTATTAATTTAACTTCTGTGTTTTGAACTACTTCTTCTGTGTTTGTGTTTTTTGAAATAGTTTTTACTTCTGTTTTTGAATCTATATTTGTATTATTTTGAACTACTTTATTCTCATTTATGATTTCTGAATTAATTTTATCTTCTTCTTTTTCTGTCTTTATTTGTTCTTTTTTAGTTTGTTGTTCTGCAATTTTAATTTCCGTTTTAGTGATTTTTGGTTCAGGCTTATAAATCTCTTCAGCCAGTTTTGGTTTGATATCTTTTTTAGGCTTATCGGGCTTATAATTGGAGGTCACTTTTATTGGATTAGAGCTTTTTCCATCGGGCTGTTTATTATTAATTAGGTTATTTATAATGATAAACTCTGTTCTGCGATTCATTTCATGTGCAGCTTCACTGCAATCAACGCCATTTACACAGTGGTTGACTAATTTTTCTTCTCCATTTCCTTTTGTTTCAATTCTACTTCTTTCAACTCCTTGTGAAACTAAATAATCTACAGTAGATCTAGCTCTTCTTTCAGATAATGCCTGATTGTAAGCATAACTTCCTCGAGAGTCTGTATATGCACTTGCCTGAATTTTAATATTAGGGTTATCAAACATCATTTTGGCAATTTTGTTTAACTCAGGTTTATCTTGTGCTCTTACTTCTGATTTGTCATATTCAAAATGGATAGCCTGTAGGCTTAATAACTCTACCTTTTCTTCTTCAACTTCTGCAAGGTTATCTTCATTATTTATTTTATTCAAATCAAGATTTGCGTGTAATGTTCTATGGTAGTTTTGCTCTAATATTTCAATGTGTCTTTCTATTCCTTTATAGTTATCGTTTGATGCTGAAAGCTTATATTCTTTATCACATGGTACCTTGAATTTATAAAAACCATCCTCTAAGGTAGCGATTGATTCAATCATACCACCTTTTAAATCTAATAGATCAACAGTTGCTCCTTTTAATAATTCATCCGAATCTTTGTCTTTTACTAAACCTTCAACAGTGATATAACAATCTTTCATTAGGTGATCTTTATCTAGAGTAAAAGAGTAAAGATCAAAATTGTCTTTTCCTTGTAAACGATTTGAAGTAAAATAACCCATATTTGTTTGGTTATTAATTACGTACGCAAAATCATCATTAATAGTATTAATAGGTGATTCCAAAGTATAAAGATCAGAAACTGAACTTTCAAACAACTCAACGGCAAAAACATCTAATTTTCCTTTTCCCTGATGACCATCTGAAGAAAAATATAAAACATTCTCCTTACTAATAAAAGGAGTTGTTTCATTTTCTGAAGTGTTTACTTTATTACCTAAATTACGCGGCTTACCAAATGAACCATCTTTTAAAATATCTACTACAAAAATGTCTGATTTCCCCATTGATGGTAACATATCTGAAACAAAATATAACTTTGTACCATCAGAGTTTAGCGTTGGATAACTAGCTGAATGTTTATCGCTATTAAAAGATACTTTATCAATATTTGTCCAATTTCCTTTTTCATCTACATCTGCACGTAATAAATCATATTTTTGATATTTATCTGATTTTTGTCTTGAACGACTCTTAACATATTTATTTCTACTAAAATACACTGTTTTCATATCCTTACTATATGCAACACCAGTTGTATTATAACTAGAATTAATTTTAGTGGAAACAGGTTGTGTATTTTCTAATTCTCCATCTGAACCTATTTCACCTACAAAAAGGTCTTTTCTATAATTCCAATTTTTCTTATTTGAGTTTTTATTATTGACAGCCGAAGTGAAAACCAATTTATTGTCTTCTAACATTGCAACTGCATAATCTGAATTACTTTTATTAATCTCTAAATATTTTATTTGATATTTCCCTTTAGATTGTGCAGAAATAAATAATGTAGCTGCAAGAAAAATGATGGATAAAATTGCTCTTTTCATAGTCTTTAATTTACTTGTTAATGAGTTGCCTTACTGATGCTTAAATCAGTTTTGAATTAATAATTGTTATTCTTGTTAAATTGCTAAAGTTTAATAAAGGGGTGAAAAAACTTATCAACAGTTTGTTAATAACGTTAAATATTGGATAAAATTATATTTGGAGTTAAATTTTTTATAAGTAAAGTAATTTTTAAAAATACCCTTAATTATGCATGCTTTTTGGAGATGTAGTGGTAATCAAATAAGCTTATGTCCATAATTAATTCTAGATAAGAATTATTTGGCAAACTATAAATTGAAAGCTTGGTAAATTGTTTTAATTTTCTGGGTTTA
>DAOUQH010000067.1 GCA_030625645.1 Flavobacteriia bacterium
CATTCTAAAAAGGCTTCAATAATTTGTAGATCACTAGCTTTTTGTATAAATCTATCAGAATAATTACATTCAGTTAAAAGATCATTCAATTCTTTTCTACTCATATCGAGATAATCCATAATCACTTCTCTGTTAAACTTCTGCTCCATCATATCTCGCAATTCATCACCATCCTTTAATTTTTTTAACCTTTTTATTTCCTTGGGCTTTTTGCCCAATTTATTATACCAATAATCAACAGGACTAAATAAAGCGGCTACAACCGAATTATTGCTATATCCAGATGTGCCAACTTCATAAGTTTGGGGTAAACCATTAATGTGTATTCTTGAATATCTATCAACTGGTACATTTTTGGCATCAATAACCAAAACACCTATTAACCTATGCGATTTTATAGTAACCTCATCTATATTAACAATTTTTTCATGAATTGCTATTTCTAATTCGTTACCCTTTAATAAATCATTGGTAATCTTTAATTTTATTGATTGGTAGCCAATATAGGATATAAATAAAGTGTCATTTTGCTTAGCCGAAACTTCAAATTGTCCATTACTATCCGTAATAGAACCTCTTACAGAATTCAAATTTAAAACATGTGCACTTGGAAGTGGTTCTTTTGTAGTAACACTAATTATCCTTCCTCTTAAAGTCGAAATCAAATTTTGTTTAATCGAATCATTCTCTTTATTTTCAATCTCTTGTGAAAAAGTGGAAAATATAAAAGTAAAAAAAAGTAAAAATGGCAATATTTTTTGCATAAGCAATGATACTAATAAAAAATAAAATGAAGCTATAATAAATGTGAAAAACTAGTTAAATATTTTTCAAAAAATTGTGCACATGACTGGACTCGAACCAGCACGTTCAATATCGAACACCAGCCCCTCAAGCTGGCGCGTCTACCAATTTCGCCACATGTGCAAATATTTTAAACAAATCTATAAAAAAATCCGCCTAAAAAGCGGATTTTTTTATTAGCATTTGTGACCTGACTGGGGCTCGAACCCAGGACCCTCTCCTTAAAAGGGAGATGCTCTACCAACTGAGCTATCAGGTCATTACTTTTCGTTTTGCGGTTGCAAATATACTACCTTTTATTGTTTGTGCAAATCTTTTTTTAAATATTTTTATTAAAATTTTAAAAATATTTTTTACCATTCTAACTCTCAATTTTTTACATTAAAAAAAACAAATAAACAATTAAATTTATGTTTTCTGCTTCTTCTTTTTTGCTGCCGGAAACAATACATTATTTAATATTAATCGATATCCAGGAGAATTTGGATGTAAATCAAGTTCGGTTTTAGGGTCACCAACACGGTGTTGATAATCTTCAGGGTCATGACCTCCATAAAATGTAAACATTCCTTTTCCTTTTACACCGTGAATATAACGGGCTTCTCCATTTGTATTGTTTTGTCCCATGATCAAAATAGTTGATTTTATTGTATTTGGATTAAAGGCTGTAGTTTGCCCCATAAATCCTTTTACCATTAAAGTGTGATTTTGACATAACATGCTTGGTATCATATCCCATTTTGCAGAAAATTCTTTTAATTCAAAATAATCTTCTGTTTTTAAAACCTTACGTTTTGTAGTTGTATCAATATTTGAAAACTCATAGATCTTTGGATTTCTTTCTAAAGTGAAATTTGTAAAAGCAAAAGTTTTATTATAGTCTATTTTGTTTTGATAATTACTTTCTGATGGATCACCATCAAACATTGATTCGCAAATATCAACACCTTCAGCAGATAATGCAATATCAAAACTATCAGTGGCCGAACACATTGCAAAAATAAACCCTCCCCCAATTACAAAATCTCTAATTTTCAAAACAACATCTAATTTTTCTTGAGATACTTTTTTATAACTCAAATCTAATGCTAATTTCTCAGCACTTTTTTTATTTTCTATATACCAAGGGGTCATCCTAAAAGTATTGTAAAATTTACCATATTGCCCTGTAAAATCTTCATGATGCAAATGCAACCATTCGTATAAAAGCAACTTGTCTTCTAATACTTCTTTATCATAGATAATCTCATAAGGAATTTCAGCATATTTCAAAACCAATGTTACTGCATCATCCCAAGGTTGATTTCCTTTTGGTGAATAAACAGCAATCTTTGGAGCTTTTTCTAAAATTACTGCTTGCATATTCTGAGAAGGACTCCCAATTTCTTCTAAAATTTGTAATGCCTTGGTGTTGGAAATAAGCTCATAAGAAACACCTCTAATAACACATTCATCTCTTAGTGCCTTAATATCTTCCAATAAAAAAGAACCACCACGATAGTTTAATAACCATTTTACTTTATGTGAATTTTGCAATGAAAGATACGTAATTCCATAAGCTTTTAGATGATTTTTCTGTGAGATATCATCCATCGGGATTAAAATAAAAGAAGCCATTACAGCATTTGTAAAAAACAAAAATGCTAGTAAAAAGAAGATATTTTTAATTTTTCTTATCAAATAATATTATATTAAAATGGAACACCTCCATCATCTGGAGTTCCAAAAGCATCTTGTGCATTTCCTAAATTTTCGAGAGATATATCATTATTGATAGAAGATTGAAAAGAAGTATCAAAACCTTCATCTAAATTAGAGAATTTTGCAAATTTACCTTCAAATTTCAATCTAATATTTTCCAAACCACCATTACGATGTTTTGCCATAATAAATTCTCCCTGACCTTCACAAGGCGTTCTATCATCATCATCCCATTCGGTTAAACCGTAATACTCAGGACGATAAATAAAAGACACAATATCTGCATCTTGTTCAATTGCACCGGATTCACGTAAATCTGACAACAAAGGTCTTTTACTTCCACCTCGGGTTTCCACAGCACGAGATAACTGAGATAAGGCAATTACAGGAATATTTAATTCTTTTGCCAAAGCTTTTAAATTTCTAGATATCATTGAAATTTCTTGTTCTCTGTTTCCACTACCTTTCCCTGTAGAACCTACAGTCATTAATTGTAAATAATCAATAACAACAACTTTAACACCATGTTGCGAAACCAATCTACGTGCTTTAGCCCTGAGATCAAATACTGCCAAGGAAGGTGTATCATCAATAAATATTGGAGCTTCTGATAAATTTTTAACTTTTCTCTGCAATATTTCCCATTCGTAAGCTTCTAAGTTTCCTTTACGTAACTTACCTGAAGAAATTCCTGTTTCACTAGAAATCATACGAGTAATTAGCTGTATTGATGACATCTCTAAAGAAAATATTGCAACAGGCACATTAAAATCAATAGCCATATTTTTTGCCATCGACATTACAAATGCTGTTTTACCCATACCTGGTCTTGCAGCTAAAATAACAAGATCAGAAGGCTGCCACCCCGAAGTTAGGTTATCTAATTTCGAAAAGCCTGAAGGAACACCACTCATTCCTTCTTGATTAGAAATCTCTTGAATTTTTTTAATCGCTTGTGTAACTAATCCTGCTGCTGCTTCGGAGCTTTTCTTTAAATTACCTTGAGTAATATCAAAAAGTTTCGTTTCGGCATCATCTAACAAATCAAAAACATCTACAGTTTCATCATAAGAATTGTGGATTATTTCATTAGAAATAGAAATTAGCTGTCGCTGAATATATTTCTGAATAATTATACGAGCATGAAACTCAACATGTGCCGCTGATGACACTTTTTGAGTAAGATTGATTAAATAAAAATCTCCACCAGCAGTATCTAGTTTTGCATCACTTCGCAACTGGTTAGAAACTGTAAGTAAATCAATAGGTTTAGCTTCATTAAAAAGTTTGTGTATTGCATCAAAAATTAATTGATGAGCAGGTTTGTAAAAAGCATCGGAATGTAAAATATCAATCACGTCATCAACTCCTTTTTTATCGATCAACATCGCTCCAAGAACAGCTTCCTCTAAATCAAGGGCTTGAGGCGGAAGCTTACCTTGCTCTAAGTTAATTACCGTCCCTTTTTTGCTGCTTTGAGGTTGAAATGATTTTGCCTTTTCCATGTGGCAAATGTAGTTTTTTACATAAGAAAAAGTAGTTTTTTAAGTCTATTTTATGTTAACAAAAAATGTTAATAACAAATTGAATTGTTAATAAACTCATTATTTGATAATTATCTAAATTTCATTTGCAAGTAATTAATCTAAACTAAATTCGCTAAAAATATTTAATCTAATTATTTTCAACACATTCGTTAACATTAAAAAATTAAGGTACTTTTATGCTTTGTAGTTTTTAAATAAAATATTTTGTATTTATTGTTAATAATTTTTATGTAAATAAATTTTCTGATGAAAAGAACAAATATAACTTTAACAATATTACTTTTCATACAAATAACTTTAGTTAAGGTATTTTCCAGTTTCCCAAATTTTATTGAAAAGTTTTATTCAAATGGAATTTACATTTATATTTCTAAGATTTTTAGATATATTTTTGGTTGGATTCCGTTTTCTATTGGAGATATAATTTATGGCTTTATATTAATATTTATCTTGAAATTCTTCTATGATTTATTTACATCAAAAAGAAGAAATTTCATAAAAATTCTTTTTCAAGTTGGTGCTTCTTTTTCTATAGTTTATTTTCTATTTTATATGCTTTGGGGTTTAAATTATTCGAGACAAACTCTCTATACCTCAATGAAAATGGAAAAACAAACAACCAATACAATAACTCTTATTAAAATTAATGAAAAACTGCTTTCTAAAATTATAGCTCTCCAAAAAGAACTATCAAAAAATGACACATTAAAAGTAGTAGTTCCATATAGTAAAGATCAGATATTAGATATAACATCATTCGGTTACCAAAATCTAAGCAAAGAATTTGTTCAATTTTCTTATCAACCTGTATCTCTTAAAAAATCTTTATTTAGCATTCCTTTAACTTATATGGGTTTTGCCGGATATCTGAATCCTTTAACAGGCGAAGCTAATGTAGATTATTTAATTCCTAAAATTACTTTACCAATGACCTGTTCTCATGAAGTTGCTCATCAATTGGGAATTGCATCAGAATCTGAAGCAAATTTTATTGGTTTTTTAGCTGCAAATAAAAATAACGATAAATATTTTCAATATTCTGCTCACCTATTAGCTTACCGCTATGCTTTGTATGATCTTTCTTTACAAGACGAAATTTTGTTTAAAGAATTTTTAGAAAAAACTCCCAAAGGAATTTTAAAAAACTTTAAAGAGATTGAATTATTTTGGAAAGAATATCAAAACCCTATTGAACCTTATTTTAAAATGTTTTATGATAATTATTTAAAAATAAATCAGCAAAAAGAAGGTATAAGAAGTTACAGCAGAATGACAAATTTACTATTGGCATACGATAAAAAATATGGCTTATAAAGAGAGTTGCTTAATACTAAAGGTTACAAATAAAAAAATTAATTATACTAATTCTGATATCTTACTCATCAACTACTACTGCTATTCTTTTGCCATCAGGGCTAACTGCTAAACGAGTTATATTTTTTAAAGGAATATCACTATCAATTAAAATTTGAGTCCATTCTTTATCTTTATTTGGCTGGAACTTAAATATTTTATTCTCTTTAGCCATTAAAATATTACCTTGAAGTGTCCAAGCCATATCTTCAGATCCTTTTATAGCATCTACAATATAAACAGATTCACTAGTAACTGGGTTGATAGCATAAATTTCAGGAACTTCATGGCTTTTATTAATATAACTTATCAATTCATCGCCTACAGATAATGTTATTGGAATTTTATTTAAAGATCTTCCAATATTTTTCTCAATTGGATACTTAATTTTATGCTTAAAATTTGATACTTGTAGCGTTTCTTCATCATCTATAACAAAGCTCACTAACGTTACTTTATTAACCCAAACATAATATCCAACTTTTAAATTGTATACTAAAACTTCAGGCTCTTTCTTTTTATAAGCATATTTATATAATAATTGTGTATCATCTAATCCAAATCTAACACAAGTAAAATACTTACTTTTTCCAGGGTAAGGTCTTGGAGAATATTCACTAACTTCAGTATTTGTAACCCAAGTTCTATAGTTACCTTCTATTTCATATTTTGCAATATCTGATTGCCCATCTCTAACAGAAGCAAATAGAATTGAACTACCATCTTCTGTGAAAAATGGTTGATTATCATATCCTTTATTATCTGAAATATTTATCGGATTATTAATACTTACAATACTGTCTAATTCAAACAGGTCAAACAGATAAATCTCTGTATCACTCTGCGAGAACAAAACATAGCTATAAAACAGCATTAAAATCGAGGGGATTATTTTTAAATGCATTAAGTAATAATTTTTTATTTCTAACAACTTATAAAAGTAGAAAAAAATCTAGACATCTTTCAAAAAATATTATAAAATATTTTGTATTTTTCAAACTTCAACAAAAAATCATCTTAAAAAATTAAATTTGAAACCAAAATATATTTCTAGCATACAAAATCCACTTGTCAAAGAAATATTGCAACTGCAAGAAAAATCACGTGTGCGTAAAAAAGAAAAACTTTTTATTATCGAGGGTTTAAGAGAAATTTTATTGGCTTTAAAAGGAAATTTCAGCATTAAAATACTTCTTTTTTGCGAAGAAATTATTCCAATATCTAAATTCAAGGATCAATTAAAAGTGGAAACAGAGATTATAGAAATATCAAAAGAAGTTTATCAAAAAATCTCACATCGAAAAACAACCGAGGGAGTTGTTGCCATTGCAAATAGTAAAAATATTGATTTAATCGATTTACAATTAAGTGAAAATCCACTAATTTTAATTGCCGAATCACCAGAAAAACCAGGTAATATTGGCGCATTACTTCGAACAGCAGATGCTGCCAATCTAGATGCTGTAATTATTGCTAACCCTAAAACCGATTTATACAATCCAAATATTATCCGATCTAGCGTAGGTTGTATTTTTACAACACAAATTTCAAGTGGCTCGACTAGTGATATATTAGAATTTCTTCAACAAAAACAAATTCAAATACTTTCGGCAGCTTTAGTTGATAATAGCGAAAATTATACCAGTCAAGATTTTACAAAACCAACCGCTATTGTTGTTGGAACAGAAGCTACCGGATTGAGTAAAGAATGGTTAAATAATTCTACAAAAAATATAATTATCCCTATGCAGGGAGAAATAGATTCATTAAATGTTTCAGTTTCGGCAGCAATTATTATTTTTGAAGCAAAAAGACAAAGAAAAATTTAAGCTTTCATAATGGTTTAAATAAGTACCATAAAACTAGAAAAAAAATGACTCCACAAATTTTATTCAATATTATTATTGCTATTTTAGTTATCGACTTCATTATAGATAAAGTTATTGATTATCTAAATGCTAAGCATTTTGATGATAAAATTCCTACAGAATTAAAAGATGTTTATAGCGAAGAAGAATACTATAAATCTCAAAGCTACAAAAAGGAAAATTATAAATTCTCATTAATAATCTCTGTCTTTTCCTTTATCATTATGATTGTATTTTTTTATTTAAAAGGCTTTGCTTATGTTGATAATATAGCTAGAAGCATTACAGATAATGAAATTTTTGTTGGACTAATATTTTTTGGAATAATAATGCTGGTAAGTGATATTATAACAACACCTTTTAGCTACTATCAAACATTTGTGATAGAAGAAAAATATGGATTTAATAAAACTACCAAGAAATTATTCTTTACAGATAAAATAAAAGGTTGGTTTTTAAGCATTATCATCGGTGGAGGTTTATTGGCTTTAATTATTTGGTTTTATGAAAAAACAGGAGATCAATTTTGGATTTATACATGGATATTAATTGCTATTTTTTCAATTTTTATGACCTTATTCTATTCTTCATTAATTGTTCCTCTTTTCAACAAACAAACACCATTAGAAAAAGGTGAATTACGTAAACAAATTGAAAGTTTTGCAAATAAAGTTGGCTTTAAGCTAGATAATATTTTTGTTATTGATGGTTCAAAAAGATCGACAAAGGCAAATGCTTATTTCTCTGGCTTTGGACCAAAAAAGAGAATTGTTTTATATGACACTCTAATAAATGATTTAGAAAATAATGAAATAGTTGGTGTTTTAGCTCATGAAATTGGGCATTACAAAAAGAAACATGTTTTTTTAATTATGTTTCTTTCAATTTTACTAACTGGATTTACTCTATATATTTTATCTTTATTAATCAATAACTCATTGCTTTCGCAAGCATTATCAGTTGAAAATACAAGCTTCCATATTGGTTTAATTGCCTTTGGAGTTTTGTATAGTCCAATTTCTGAGATTACAGGAATAATCATGAATTATATTTCTAGAAAATTTGAATATCAAGCAGATAATTATGCTAAGGAAAATTATAATGGAGAGTCATTAATCAATTCATTAAAAAAATTATCAAAAAAAAGTTTAAGTAATTTAACACCTCATAAAGCATCTGTATTTTTACATTATTCTCATCCTACTTTATTGGAAAGGGTACGAAATTTGAATTAAATATTAATAAACCAATAATATTACTTGGTATTTACATTAAAAATACTACTTTTAAAATATGGCATACACAGCAACCATAAAGGATGAAAAAAAGGAGATTGCAAGGCTATATAAAGCTATGCTGCATGACACTTATCAAACGCTTTCAAAAGAAGATATTTCTTTGATACGTAAAGCTTTTGAATTTGCTGCTGATGCCCATAAGGGTCAAAGAAGAAAAAGTGGTGAACCTTATATATATCATCCAATTGCAGTAGCAACTATTGTTGCCAATGAAATAGGTTTAGACACAGACTCAATTGCTGCAGCTCTACTTCATGATGTTATTGAAGATACCGATTACACTTTTATTGATATTGAACAATTATTTGGTGCAACCATCGCAAAAATTGTAAATGGATTAACCAAAATATCGCGTTTAAAAAAAGATAAAGACATATCGATTCAAGCAGAAAATTTTAGAAAAATGCTACTTACATTAAATGATGATGTGAGGGTTATTTTGATAAAAATTGCTGACAGGTATCACAATATGCAAACACTTCAATCTATGCGAGAAGATAAGCAAGTAAAAATTGCTTCAGAAACTCTTTTTATTTATGCTCCTCTTGCACATAGATTAGGTCTTTATGATATCAAAACTGAACTAGAAAATTTAGGTCTAAAATACACTGAACCAGAGGTTTACTATGATATTCTAAATAAAATTAAACAAAGCAAAACAGAAAGAGAAAAGTATATTGATGAATTCTCTAAATCTATTGAAAAATCATTGGAAGATGAAGGATTCGAATATCAAATAAAAGGAAGAACAAAATCTATTTATTCGATTAGAAAAAAGATGAGAAGTCAAGGTGTTAGCTTTGATGAAGTATATGACAAATTTGCAATAAGAATAGTTTATAGTTCTTCAATAAAAGAAGAAAAATTTAATGCATGGAAAATATATTCTATTGTAACCGATCATTATAATCCAAATCCAAATCGCTTAAGAGATTGGATCACTCAGCCCAAATCTACCGGTTATGAATCTCTACATACTACGGTAATGGGACCTCAAGGAAAATGGGTTGAGGTTCAAATAAGATCTAAGCGCATGAATGAAATTGCAGAAAAAGGTTATGCAGCTCATTTTAAATACAAACATGGAAACATTAATGAAAGTGGTTTAGAAAGTTGGTTAAACAAACTAAAAGATACCTTAGAAAATCCTGACATCAATGCAATTGATTTTGTAGAACAATTTAAACTAAATCTTTATGCAAAAGAAATTTACGTTTTTACACCCCAAGGTGATATTAAATCTTTACCAAAAGGAGCTACACCAATTGATTTTGCCTATTTAATACATACAGAAGTAGGTAATCACTGTCGTGGAGCAAAAGTAAATGGTAAATTGGTTCATTTAAACTATGTTCTACTTAGTGGTGATCAAGTAGAAATTATTACTTCCGCATCACAAAAACCAAAGCTTGCCTGGCTAGATATGGTAAAAACAGCAAGGGCAAAATCAAGAATTAAAAGTGTTTTAAAAGAAGAGCATGTATTAGTTGCTGCAGAAGGAAAAGAAATATTGGCAAGAAAATTACGTCATTTAAAAATTTCTTTTGATGAAAAATCAGTTAATGAATTGGTTAATTTTTTTAAATTAAAAACCAGTTTTGATCTATTTTTTAGAGTTGGAAACGGTTCTATAGAAAATTCACAATTAAAAAAATATGCTTCTCAACGCTCTAATGCATTTGTAAATTTCTTCAAAAATAGAATAAAACGTGGTGTTAAGCGTGAGTTAGGAACCCAGGTAAATGAAGTAACCTCAAATTACGACTTGTTGGTTTTCGGACAAAATGATGAAAAATTAAATTATAGTTATACCAAATGTTGTTCCCCTATACCAGGAGATAAAGTTTTCGGCTTTACCACAGTTAGTGAGGGTATAAAAGTACATAAATTTGATTGCCCAAATGCGGTAAGTTTACAATCACAATATGCTTATCGGATTTTACCTGCCAAATGGGTCGATTCAACACAGTCTGGTTTTAAAGCTACTTTTAACATCATAGGGATTGATGATGTTGGATTAATAAATAACGTAACCAAAATAATTTCCGATAATCATAATGTCAATATCAAAAAGCTAAATATAGCTAGTGATGAAGGTTATTTTCAAGGAAAAATCACTATTGAAGTTAAAAATAACCAACAAATTATTAAATTGCTTCAGCAAATAAAAAAAATTGAAGGGATTGAAAAAGTAGAACGAATTACAAAATAAAAATCTAATATTTTTTTATTTTTTTTCAATTTTATATATTTTAAAATGTAAATTTGTTACTTAAATTTTTTGTTAAAAAATGAAAAATAATAAAAACCAAGAACTAGTTAAAGCATTCTTTACTAAGTTTTTAGAGCAAAAAAAACATCGTAAAACTCCTGAGCGTTTTGCTATTCTTCAAGAGATTTATAATAGTGACAAACATTTTGATATAGAATCACTTTATGTTGACATGAAGAATAAAAATTATCGTGTTAGTAGAGCTACTTTATATAATACAATAGAATTGTTATTAGAATGTGGGTTGGTAAGAAAACATCAATTTGGTCAAAATCAATCTCATTATGAAAAATCATTTTTCAACAAACAACATGATCATATAATATTAACCGATTCTGGCGAAGTAATAGAATTTTGTGATCCTCGTATCGAATCCATTAAAAAAACTATTGAAGAAGTTTTTAATATTGAAATAATAAATCATTCACTTTATTTCTACGGAAATAAAAAATCTACTCGATGATAATTCGGGAAAAATCAATCTATTTATGGCAGTAGACTTACTACTTGGATTACAATGGGG
>DAOUQH010000091.1 GCA_030625645.1 Flavobacteriia bacterium
TGTCTATATGATTATTCAAAAAAGACTAATGAGTGGGAAAATTGACAAAATGGATTACGGACATTAAATTCTAAACTTTTGACACTTACGATAATTTCACTTATTAGTATTTTAATCGGTATTATTGGAGCAAATATTACAGGTATTATATTCAAAAAGTATGCATTTGGACTTACAGCTAATACAATTGCTGGTGTTTTTGGAAGTGTTTTTTTTGTGAAAATATTTAGCAAGTTTGGTCTTGATCCAAAATTAATAGTACAACCAGGAACTATTAATTATTTTCTATTAATCATATACTTTTCCGTCTCATTACTTGGTGGTGCAATTGCAACTATTTTAAGTTTTAAATTAAAAAGTAAATACTAAAAGATTCAACAAAATATTGATTAATATGCGAGAAAAATTAAT
This sequence comes from Flavobacteriia bacterium, assembly GCA_030625645.1. Taxonomy (GTDB): domain Bacteria; phylum Bacteroidota; class Bacteroidia; order Flavobacteriales; family Flavobacteriaceae; genus Namhaeicola. The sequence goes on from DAOUQH010000091.1 coordinate 412, forward strand.
TTAGCGTTATCTTTAAAATGGGATATTGTACTAAAGATTAATACTTATACCTACACCACCATTATTTCCTAATTCTAGATATGCACCAATTTTATTTGTAATAAAATATCTTACACCAACAAAAGCCGTAAAACCAACATCATTTCCTTCTAAATATCCCAATTCTATCCCTGGGTAGATATCTACTTTTTCGGGTAGATCTAATAATTCGCCAAGATGAACTGCTGTTCTACCAAAAATATAGTAATCAGTATCATCATTACTTAGGTAATAAGAGGCACCAGTACCAATAGAAAATAGGTCGGTTAAGCCATAATCTAAAAATACTTTGATTCCACTTCCATAACCATAGATGTCAAAACCAGCATTAATTTTTGCATCTCCTTTTCCAATATATGATTGTGAATATAGATTAAACGAAAAGAATAAAATTGCGATTGTTACGATAAATTTTTTCATAGTCAAAAAATTATGATTCCCTATAAATAATAACGAAAAATCAAGGTATTTAGTATCTATAAATTTATTTTAATTTTTCTTTTAATATTAAATATTTATTTCTACTTTTGTGCCATAATTATCTGTAAAACGATAAGATCAAATATCCTCCCCCACAAATTTGATTTTAAGAAAATTTTAGCATTTCATATTTTGTTTTGGCATGAATATTGAAATATTAAAAAAGAATGAAATTGAAGAAAATTATTTCTTTTTTAGACAACAATAAGAAAAAGTAAACGTTTTAAGTTAAAATAGTTTAAAACGCTTCAAAATATAAGGTTTGGTTAGTTGATTTTGGTTGATTTATTTCAACCAATCGCGCCCTGAGACTTCTCAGGGCGTTTTTTTTGTCAAAAAATTAAAAATATTTTTTTAAAATTGATTTACAGTTTTTCTAATTGCAACTAATTTTGTGAGTAGATCTTCCAAATAATCTAAGTGTAGCATATTTGCTCCATCAGATTTTGCATTACCAGGGTTAAAATGTGTTTCTAAAAATATTCCGTCAACACCTACTGCTATACCTGCTTTTGCGATAGTTTCAATTAATTCTGGTTTTCCACCGGTAACTCCGCTAGCCTGATTGGGTTGTTGTAAAGAGTGGGTAATGTCTAAAACTGTTGGTGCATATTGTTGCATTACTGGGATTCCTCTAAAATCAACTATCATGTCTTGATAACCAAACATAGTCCCTCTATCTGTAATTAAGGTTTGCCTATTTCCACTATCATGAACTTTTTTAACAGCATGTTGCATTGCCTCAGGACTCATAAACTGACCTTTTTTTAAGTTAACAACTTTGCCAGTTTTGGCAGCCGCAACAACCAAGTCGGTTTGTCTAACTAAAAATGCGGGAATTTGTAAAACGTCTACATATTCGGCAGCTTTATATGCATCAGAAATTTCATGAATATCAGTTACTGTTGGAATATTAAAAGTATTACCAACTTTTTCAAGAATTTTTAATGCTTTTTCATCACCTATTCCGGTAAAACTATCGATTCTAGATCGGTTTGCCTTTTTAAAACTTCCTTTAAAAATATAAGGAATCTCAAGTTTGTTTGTAATTTCAACACACTTTTCGGCAATTTTCAATGCCATATCTTCACTTTCAATGGCACATGGACCAGCAAGTAAAAAAAAGTTATTACTATTCAAATGTTTTAAATTCGGAATTTTATCTAGATTCATCTCTTGATTTTTTGTAAATATACGATTTAACGGATAATATTTTCTCTCTATTTTTATTAAACCCTTCCTTTTTTTATAAATATTAAATATGATTTACTCTCTAATAGGCTTATATAGTGTAGATTAAAAATATCTTAAAAAAGATGAACATTTATTGAAAATCTTATTTAATTTTGCAAAAGATTTCGGGGTGCCGGTTTTAAAATAACTAGCTGAGATGATACCCATAGAACCTGAACAGGTAATGCTGTTAAGGAATATCATTTCTTCATACTTATATTTTCTACCATTTTACCCTAAATATTGTATAAACTACTATTTAAACTATAGGGTAAATAAAGATGAAAAAAAATAACTTAGTTATATTAATACTTTTAATAAGTGCAATTTCTTTTGCACAAGATCAGTTTATTTTAAATGATACAGTCAATTTAGATGAGATTCTAGTTAGAGCAACGAGAGTTGATAAAAAAGCACCATTTACACAAAATAATATTACAAAAGCTGAGATCGAGCAACGAAATTTAGGTCAGGATATACCGTCGCTATTAAATTTTTTACCCAATGTTGTTACTACTTCAGATGCAGGTGCAGGAATTGGTTATTCAGGTATTAGAGTTCGTGGTAGTGATGCAACAAGAGTTAATGTGAGTATTAATGGAATTCCGTTAAACGATAGCGAATCTCATGGTGTTTTTTGGGTTAATATGCCTGATTTTTCAAGTTCAACACAAAGTATTCAATTACAAAGGGGAGTTGGTTCATCTACAAATGGAGCAGGAGCTTTTGGAGCAAGTTTAAGTTTATCAACTAATGGAATTCAAGAAGATGCTTCTGCTGAAATATCATTGTCAGCGGGGTCGTACAATACTTTTAAGGCCAATACACAATTCAGTACAGGAACTATTAAAGGTTTTAGCGATTTTAATGCTGAATTTTCAGGGAGAGTATCAAAAATCGAATCTGATGGTTATATTGATAGAGCTTCATCCAATTTGAAATCTGTTTACCTTTCTGCGAGTATTTTTAATGAAAATACTTTGATAAAAGCGATTGCTTTTGGAGGCCACGAAATTACTTATCAAGCATGGTACGGAATTGATTCTGAAACTTTAGAAACGGATAGAACCTATAATCCTGCCGGAAAAATTTACAATGATAATGGTGAGTTTGTTGATTTTTATGATAATCAGGTAGATGATTATAAGCAAGATCACTATCAATTGCATATCAACCATAGTTTTGATAATGATTGGGTAGCAAATCTAGCTTTTCATTATACTTATGGTCGGGGTTTTTATGAGCAATATAAAAACGATAGAGATTTTGCTGATTATGGTTATACACCTATTATTGTTGATGAAGAATTAATAAATACAACCGATTTAGTTCAAAGAAAGTGGCTGGAAAATGATTTTTATGGAACTACATTTTCTGCAATTAAGAATTTTGATAGACTTAAATTAGTTATTGGTGGTGCATATAATAAATATGATGGTGATCATTTTGGAAAAGTTATTTGGGCTAAATATGGCAGTAGTATGATTAATGATAAGTTTTATGACAACAATGGAATTAAAAAAGACTTTAATATATACGCAAAAGCAGAATTTGAACTTAATGATAATTGGAATGCTTTTGTAGATATGCAATATCGAAATGTAGATTATAAGGTAAATGGAATTGATGAAGGACCGTATGAAATTAGCTTTAAAGACAAAAATAACTTCTTCAATCCAAAATTTGGATTTAGTTATTTTTTAGATAAAAGCAATTTTTATCTTTCGTATGCAAGAGCAAACAAAGAACCAAAAAGAGCAGATTATTTAGCAAATAATGATGTTAAGCCAGAGACTTTAGATGATATAGAGTTTGGGTGGAAATATAAAACAGATAAGTTTTTGGTGAATTCTAATATCTATTATATGCACTACCAAGATCAGTTAGTTTTAACAGGAAGTATGGATGATGTAGGTAATCCAATTGCTGATAATATTGGGAAAAGTTACCGTTTAGGATTAGAAGTTGAATCTGCTATTAACATTATTAGCAAGCTACAATGGCAGCCAAATTTAGCTCTAAGTATTAATAAAAATATTGATAAATATTCAGAATTTGATGGAGAGTTACAAGATTTTGGTAATACCAATCTATCCTATTCTCCTGCTGTAGTTGCAAGTAGTAATATTGTTTATCAACCATTTAAAGAACTTGTTTATCCGTATAAAAATATAAGTATAAGTTTTTTATCAAAATTTGTAGGAGATCAATACATGAGTAATATTGAACATGAAAATTCAAAATTAGATAGTTATTTTGTAAATGATCTAAGTATTAAATTTGAGATGAAATCAAAATTATTCAAGTCGATTGTGATTACTCAAATGGTAAATAATATTTTTAATACAAAATATGTTTCTAATGGATACTTCTATACTTACGATGATACATGGTCTGCTCCTGGAGAAACAACTACAATTACCGGAACTGGATATTATCCACAAGCAAAGATTAACTTCTTGCTTGGTGTGGCACTAAAGTTTTAAATTAAGTATTGATATAATGAACAAAAAAGAGGCTATCTCAAAATAGACAGCCTCTTTAAAAAAAAGGGGGGAATAAAATATTTTATTGTTCTTTAACCTTACAAGTACCTATTCCTAAGATACTATAAAGAGGGCAACAACCAGCTACAGTAGAGACGGCCATTATTCCTGCTACAACGTAAAGAACATAATTCCATGGGCTACTAACAGCACCAGTATATGCAAAATATGCAGCTGCAATAGCTATAATAATTCTAATTATTTTGTCGGCACTTCCAACATTTTTTTTCATACTATTTTTTTTATTTAAATTAACAGTTGATAAATGTATAGACAAATTCACTAAATAGTTGTGACATTGGTCACAAGAGCGTTAATAAATTAAAGGATTGTTATTTTTTTTAGAGATAGTTTAACTCTCTTTTCTTTTTCTAATTTCTTTAATAATCTAGAGATTACTTCACGAGAAGAACCAAGTTCATTGGCAATTTCTTGATGAGATTTACAGATATCATTAGTTTTGTTTAAAAGCGCATTTTTCTCTAAAAAATCATAAAGTCTTTTTTCTTTATTTGAAAAAGTAAGCACTTTTACCATATCAATTACTTCATCAAATTTATCATTAAAAGAATTGTAGATAAAAAGATTCCATTCAGGAAAATTCTTACGAAAGTCATAAAGCACTTTTTTTGGTAACATAATTGCTTCAACATCTTCTTCAATCACTCCCTTAACATTTACTTTTTCATTCTTTTCGGCTGTCATTACCGAAACGATACAAGTTTCTCCTTCTTTTATATAATATAACAATACTTCGTTGCCATTTTCTTCTTCTTTATAAATTTTAACCAATCCTGATAAAACGAGAGGGATATATTTAACAAAAGAATTCTCTTTTAAAATTACAGTATCTTTTTCATAACGTTTAATTGATCCATATTTGGAAATCTCATCGATTAAGTATGGAGAAAAAGCAAGCTGAGGAAATTTATCCTTTATTATTTTTGTAAAATCCATTTGGTTAGATTGTTAAACGAGCTAAAGTTACAAAAAAAGATAGAAAAGTAATATTTACTATAAAAACTGCTTAATAATTGGGATTAATTCACTGGCTTGTAAAACACCAGATTGTTTCCAAACCTCTTTACCATTTTTAAAAAGCATCAATGTAGGAACTCCTCTAATAGCATACTTTTGGGCAACTGAAGGATTGTTATCAATATCAATTTTAATAATTTTAATCTGATCTTTCAATTCCTGTTTTACTTGTTTTAAGACGGGTGTCATCATTTTACAAGGTGCACACCAATCTGCTTTAAAGTCGACTAAAACAGGAACTTCTTGATTGATAAGTTGGTTAAAACTTGCCATAATTTACTCGGTTTCTAGTGTCATTTTACCTGAGGCACAACTTACAAATGATTTAGCTTTATGTATCATAGTATTGGCATCCCCAACTTCAGGATAACCCATTTTTGAAAGTTTTGCTTTCACTTCTTCGATTAAAGAATCATCGCTTGTAGGAATTATTACCTTAGAATTTTCAAGATCAACTTCAACTTCATTAATGCCCTCAACATTTAAAACACCTTTTTTTACGGTGTTAACACATCCATTACATTTTAAATTTACAATTTCAATAGTAGTAGTCATAATAATAATTTTTAGTAATTAGTTTGTTGTAACAAGAGTTACAAACTTACTAAAAAATATAAAAAGAAACATTAAGAATGTCCTCCAACTACAATTCTCATAATTTTCAGATTCAGTCTAATGAATTGATATACTTGATTAATGATACAAACTCTAAAAAATCGAACCATTTTTCCTGGCTGAGTAGCATAATACATATTGCTATAAGGGATACTTACTTCTTTACTTTTTTTCATTTCAGAATATTTTTTAAATTTATTCGGGTATTAACCACCAAAAAGGTTTTGCTTTTGCTTTGTATAAAAACATATAATGCATAAATAATTTCATCCAATGACCAGCTGATCCTACAACCCCTACTGTATCATGAATACTTCGTCCCCATTTGGGGTATTTTTCCCAATCTTGTACAATTGGTCTTACGGTCATAACCGCAGCCTGACCTCTAAATAATCCATATCCTGCAGAGACAATACAGGCAGCTCCCATTTTTGCCATAGATGCCTCATGCGGATGATCTTTCTTTCCAGTTTTTATCTGATGTGCAATATTTTCAGCTACAATTTTACCAATTACTCCCGAAGGCATTCCAGTTCTAGGAGGTGTAGGGAAAATTTTTGTGCCATTTGGACTCTGCATAGGTTTTGACATAGTATGTGGAGGAGCAAAAGCAATTCCGGCAGCATATAAATTATCGTATTCAGGACTTTGATAAATCAAAGGCCAATCAGATGCTTTCCATTCTTCATAAGGTTTTGGAGTATAATCGGCATCAACTTTCATCATGGTATTTGCAGCAAATATTTTTGAAGAAATATCTTCTCCTTTTTTATCAAAAGCTTTCATTCCTGATCCTGCAAAACCAGGAATTAGCATAGCAAAATCAAATTCTTTTGTATGATATTCACCATTCAAATTTTCGTAATAAACCTTCCCTTTTTCAACTTTTTGGACACCTGCTCTTTTTATCCATCTTATACCATATTCTTTTAAAATTGATTCAGTAAAAATACTGGTAGGAGTTATGTAACCATTTCTTTTTACAAATGCACCTCCCATACCAAAATCACCTAATTCATATTCATTTGAAATCCACCAAATATCAGCAAGATCTGTAAGTTTTCTTTTTCCAATCTCAAAAGCGATATTTAAAACATACTCAAATGCCGCTCCTTGACATGTTGCTAATGGATGCCCGGTACCAATTAAGAAAGTTTGTTTTTCTCCATTTTCCATTTTTTTAAATGATTCTTGAAGATTTTCCCATGAATGGGCAGCATGGTCATAGGTGCAAACAGAATTAGTAAACTTATCTGGCCCTAACCCTTCGGTGGCCTCAAAGTTTAATTTTGGTCCTGTGGCGTTAATTAGATAATCATAATCAATTTTATCTTCTTGATTTTTTTTATCCCCATCAACATATTTAATAGTTACAAAACCTTTTGATGAAGTTTTATCACCTTCTGGATGTATAGAAGTCGCAAGGGCTTGCTTAAAAATAATGTCTTGTTTTTTATAAACTGGGGCTAATTTGAATTTTACCTGATCTGGTTTCATTAAACCAACACCTACCCATATATTAGAAGGTACCCATTGATAATTACTATTAGGTGAAATTATTATAACCTCGTGATCTTTACCAAGATATTTTTTTAAATAAGATACAGCGGTATGTCCTGAAACACCTGCACCCAATACAACTACTTTTGCCATTTTTTGGAATAATTTGATTTGTATTCTCTAAAAATACTAAAAAATGACAACAAAAACATTAAACTGTAATAGATGTTACAGTTTAATGTTTTTGTTTACTCTTAATTTATATTATTACTTTGATTGGAAAGTAATACTCCAAATTCCTCTTAAATCACCTTCTTTAAAGCCTGTTGCTAGATCTTTTGGGTAGTAAGATTTAATAATTGAATCAGATTTTTTAGTTACATCTGCTCCTATTTCACCATGACATGCCAAGCATTTTTTTTGTAATAAAATTGGTGCATAAAAGTGTGGATTACCTGATTCGTCAAGTTCAACTATAGGTTTAAGTGGTTTGCCTTCAGAAAATAATTTATTATAATTATTGATTACAATATTTTCTTTATCAGTAGGTTTATTTTCTTCATTTCTCAACCTATGAGATGATCTTTTAATAGTTACGCCAAAATTATCAGCCATCTCTTTAGTTATTGAAATTGCTTCAGCATTACAAAACGGTACAGCATCTTTTACGCCACCATCTTTCATTTTTTCGGCCATAATACCTCCAAGTTTTTT